>NZ_JABDWM010000009.1:0-245808 GCF_019685295.1 Rhizobium sp. NLR22b | reverse complement strand
CAGCTATGACTGGCAGGACCGGGTGATCAAGCAGGTCAATCCCGACACCAGCCAGAAGCTCTATCAATATGCGGCGCAGTCGGCACTTGTGACCGACGTCACCAGACTGCCGGTGTCGCTGACGGTCATGACCGACGAGGAAAACCATCCGCATCGCAGCTATGCCGATGCGGACGGCAATGTCATTGCCCTGCAGTCGCAGCTCGGCGCGAACTGGGTCACGGAAAACCGCAGCTACGACCCGCTCGGCCGTCTGCTGGGGGTGCGCGACCCGAAGGGCGCGCAATGGACCTACACCTATGATCTGCTCGGCAACCGGCTGACGGCAAGCGATCCGGATCTCGGCAACTGGTCCTATGCCTATGACGATGCCGGCCGGCTGATCCGCCAGACGGATGCGCGCGGCGCGGTGACGACGATCGCCTACGACCAGATGGGCCGGGTCACCCGCAAGGAGGTGACGGAACCGGGTGCGACGGTGCCGACCCTGCTGGCCGAGAACAGCTATGACGAGCCGGCCGCCACCGGTTCGTCGCACAATGCCGGCATGCTGACCAAGGCCGAGAACGCCAATGCGACGGTGACCTACACCCGTTTCTATAACGGCGCCGGCGACAAGGTCATCACCCGGGCGGTCATCGACGGCGTGGCGAACACGACCACCGTCGAGCACGGCCCGACCGGCAAGACCACGGCGATCGGTTATCAGCCTGCCAACATCGTCGTCGGCAAAAGGACCTTGCCCTGGCTCTACAACGACGCCGACCTGCTTTCCAGGATCCCGGGACTGATCGACTCGACGAGCTACGAGGCCGACGGCCAGACGCAGACGATCAATTACATCAATGGCGTGACGACCAGCTTCAGCTATTCGCCGACCCGGCGCTGGCTGGACCGGGTGACGACGGCAATGGGCACGACGGTGCTGATGGACAATCAGTACAGCCGTGACAAACTCGGCCGGATCAAGTCCATCACCGGCCTGACCGCCAACGACAACTGGACCTATGGCTATGACGATCTCTCTCGTCTGACCGGCGCCGACAATGCCGGCGACAACACCCTCGACGAGACCTACAGCTACGACAGCAATCACAATCTTCTCTCCCGCACGCGGGTCGGCAGCTATGTCTATCCGACGACGGCATCGGCGATCCGCCCGCATGCGGCAACGCAGATCGGTGCCAAGACCATCGACTATGATGCCAACGGCAACATGGTCTCCGATGGTAGCCGCACGCTGAACTGGGACGGCGCCAACCGGCTGGCGAGCGTCACCCAGGACGGCGCCACGGTGACCTTTGCCTATGGACCGGACGGCGCCCGGGTGAAGAAGAGCTGGGGCTTCGGCACGACGCTCTATCCCGACGCCAATGTCGAGATCGACCGCTCGACGCCCGGCACCGACATCTACACCCTTTATCCGCATCCCGACGCCAAGATCGTCGTCACATCAGGCAGCACCGAGCAGGACAAGTTCTTCCTGCACCGCGATCATCTCGCCTCGGTGCGGCAGGTGACCAACGAAAGCGGCTACCGGGTCGAGCAGACCGGCTATGCCGCCTATGGCGAAGCCACCAACACCAGCTTCCAGACCAAGAAGAGCTATATCGGCGAACGCTTCGATCCCGAAACCGGGCTGATGTATCTCAATGCCAGATATTACGATCCGGCGTTCGGACGGTTCATCTCGCCGGATGACTGGGACCCGACCAAGGAGGGCGTCGGCACAAACCGCTACAGCTACTCCGAAAATGATCCGGTCAATAAGTCCGATCCGAATGGGCATTCGATCAATTACTCAGACAGTTGGGGACAGCGCAGCACCGAGCCGCTTAATGGACGCTTGTCCCGCGCTGATGATGGCTTGAAATCTGAAATCAACGTCAGTCTGAACGCCGGAGCGACAGCTGGCAGCAGGTCGTTTGCAGGCGGCCTATTCGGTGACGAGCCGGATGTAGAAGAAGAAGGTGAAGCCAGCAACTTTGAGTTCCAGCGGCATCAAATGGATGAGCAACTGGAGAAACATATTCTTAGCCCGTCGGCCGGTTTCTTTAACAAAGAAATGCATGGCGTCGATATCAAAGGCATCGGAATTGGCGCACCCATGTCGATGGGAACGTTCAAATCTCCAGCCACAAAAGCATACGCTCGCCCCTCGAATGCCACTACGCCAAAGCAAAGAACCTTTGTTCAAGGTAAATCATGTGTTGAGTGTGGGGCCGCAGGTGGAAAAATGATCGCCGATCATATCAAATCCCTCGTAATAGAATATTATGAAAATGGATCAATCGACAAAACGCGGATGCGAGATATAAAATCGGTTCAGCCACAGTGTGTTATCTGCTCTGCTAAACAAGGCGGATACTTAAGCAATTTTTCTCGTCAGATGAAAAAGGAAAATGGATTTGAATAAGAGCCTTGCAATAGCCCAGAAGGAGATCTGCGATCGCTATGGCTCCCCACTTGTCGCTCCGCTGCCTCATCAAATTGTCGGAATTGCTCGCAATGTTAAATCTGGCTTTCGGCCGATTAATGGCCTCCGGCACCCAGTAGTAGGAAACACAACTGGTTGGTACATCTGGGCAGGTGAATACTCTTTTGCGGATGATTTTTTCAGTCCGCTTCATATCAGTCACTTGGCTGATTGGGCTCCGATCGTTGAACAATATCTTGGCCTTGCCCCGGGATGGCGTTTCTTGATCGACGGGGACTATGAGGACGTATGGTTTGATGAAGCGCTCCTTAGCGAAAGCTAAAGCCGAATTTAACTCTCTTTTCCCTTATCCTGTAAACCAGGGCATCGATTTGGCTGTTTGTGTGGCGATTGATGATCCTGGTAACCACGTCTGCCAGATAGGCCATCGACGCCGATGAGCTTTGCCGTTTTGATGAACGAGGCAATGGTCGCCAATGTTCGGCTCCTGTGCCGGAACCGGTTAAGAGCGCATTCTTACGATTGAGAGCAATTGGCGTTGAGGATCGTTCGACTGCATTGGAATCAAAACGACATGTCTAAGCCCTCGTTCGAGCTCAACATCGTCAATCAGACACTGATCCGGAAGGTGCGATCAAAACTCCGCTTACGCTCAACCCTGAACGCGCGGTCTGAGGCACGGTCAGAGCGCGTCGGTCGCCTGACCCTATCTATTGTCCAGCTGCGACCTGACCAGTCTCAGCCCTCGTTCGGTAATCCGGTAGGGTTGACCGCCTGAAGACCTGATCGCCTTTAGCCGCTTCAGTCTGCGGAAGAGATCGAGGTCGACGCCGGGATAGCGCCAGCCGTCACGGGTGAAGCAACTGACGTTCTCGATCTTTCTGTTGTCGTCTCGGATAATTTCGATGCGGCCGCCTTGGGCCATGAGATGCAGGATGCGCTGCTCCGTGCGGGAAATGTCCATGTTGTGAGATCCGGTATCCAGCCGTAGGCGCGCACAAAAACGATCTGGCGCGCATTCGAACGTCAGTGCTTCGTTTTTTCGGGCCCATGCGCGCAAGAAAACTTGCGGGCAGGGCCTTTACCGGGTCTCAGGAAGGCTCAACACAAAACACCTCGATCAGTTCTATTATTCAGCCCGGAAAAAGCGGTCAAGAGCATCCCTGTCGATGAAACCTGGTCGAAAACCCTGGTTTCGGTTGATCATGCCTTTGCAGCTACTGGTAAAGTCCGCGACTCAGTGATCTAGTCAGAGGGGTAACGCGGAGGTGTCGTTGATCCACATTCGCAATGCCCGCGACGGGGAAGCGGAACTGTTGAGCGAGATCGGGCTCAGGGCCTGGCAAAAGGCGATGGCGTCGATTGGCGAATCGGATGCGATGATCGACGCGGCGCGCAACGCCTTTCGCAACTTCGTGGAGAACGACTGGCTGACAATCACCGTCATCGAGCAGAACGGCCAGGTCGCAGGCTGGGCTGCACGCGAGGGATTGGACGAAACCATCTCGGATTTCTGGATCGATCCCGTCTTCACCCGGCAGGGACTCGGCTCAGCCCTTCTCGAACGCATCGAGAAGGATATCGCCGGCCGAGGCTTCGAGACGGCGGCGGTGCAGACCCATTCCAGCAATAGCGAGGCAATCGGCTTTTTTCGGAAGCACGGTTACGGTATCCACTGGCTGTCGGTCGCCTATAATCCGAAGCTTGACCGAGACGTGCCCTCTGTCGGGCTGACGAAGCCGCTGGTTTCGGAAAGCCAAGGCGGATATGGGCAGGAATTCTGAAGTTTAAAAGTTCAGATGAAGGCGAGGGGCCCATAGTGTCGCGAGGGCCAGCATCGTGGCCAAGGCGCCGTGAAGGATCAGGATCGCCGCCAGGATCGACCGGAACGGTTCCTTTTTCGTCTTGTGGCGCAGGATCTGTTGTGCCGCCAGCGCACCGAGGCTGCCGCCGATCAGCGCAAGAGTCAGAAGCGAGCGCTCGCTGATGCGCCACCCACCATTGCGCGCCGCCTGCTTGTCGAGGAAATAGATCGAAAATGCGATGAGGTTCAGCGCCAGAAACAGTGCGGCCGTTTTGGTGATGTCGGTCATCGTCATGCGGCTACATTGCCATCCCTCGGTTAACCCGCGGCAAATGTCGCCGCCCTCCGTCAAACCGCGGTCCGCGATGGGGAAAGCCTTGCACCGGAATGCCATTTCCTTTACCTCACCAGTGGAAAAGAACAGCCTGCAAAGAGCATCAGATGACCATTGTCGACGTCCGCACGCCCGATCCAAAACGCTTCATTCCCGGCGCCACCGGCGACTGGGAAGTCATCGTCGGCATGGAAGTCCATGCCCAGGTGCTGTCCAATTCGAAGCTCTTCTCCGGCGCTTCGACGGAATTCGGCAAGCCGCAGAATTCGAATGTTTCGCTGGTCGATGCCGCCATGCCCGGCATGCTGCCCGTCATCAACGAGGAATGCGTCAAGCAGGCCGTGCGCACCGGTCTCGGCCTCAAAGCTGAGATCAACAAGCGTTCGGTCTTCGACCGCAAGAACTACTTCTACCCCGACCTGCCGCAGGGCTATCAGATTTCTCAGTACAAGGATCCGATCGTCGGCGAGGGCAAGATCGTCATTTCGCTCGGGCCGGACCGCCAGGGCCAGTTCGAGGATATCGAGATCGGCATCGAACGCCTGCACCTGGAACAGGATGCCGGCAAGTCGATGCACGACCAGCACGCGACCATGTCCTATGTCGACCTCAACCGGTCCGGCGTGGCGCTGATGGAGATCGTCTCCAAGCCCGACATGCGCTCGTCCGACGAGGCCAAGGCCTATATGACCAAGCTGCGTTCGATCGTCCGCTACCTCGGCACTTGCGACGGCAACATGGATGAAGGCTCGATGCGCGCCGACGTCAATGTCTCCGTGCGCCGTCCTGGCGAGGCTTTCGGCACGCGCTGCGAAATCAAGAATGTCAACTCCATCCGCTTCATCGGCCAGGCGATCGAATATGAAGCGCGCCGCCAGATCGGCATTCTGGAGGATGGCGGCGAGATCGAGCAGGAGACGCGCCTCTTCGATCCGAACAAGGGCGAGACGCGCTCCATGCGCTCGAAGGAAGACGCGCATGATTATCGCTACTTTCCAGATCCGGATCTGCTGCCGCTCGAATTCGACGACGCCTTCATCAAGGCGCTCGAAGCCGATCTGCCGGAACTGCCCGACGACAAGAAGGAGCGCTTCGTGCGTGAACTCGGCCTGTCGGTTTACGACGCTTCGGTGCTGGTTTCCGAAAAGGCAATTGCCGATTATTTCGAGGCCGTGGCCGCCGGCCGCGACGGCAAGACGGCGGCAAACTGGGTGATCAACGACCTGCTCGGCGCGCTCAACCGTACCGGCAAGGACATCGAACAGACGCCGGTGTCGCCGGCACAGCTCGGCGCCATCATCGACCTCATCAAATCAGGGACCATCTCCGGCAAGATCGCCAAGGATCTCTTCGAGATCGTGCTGACCGAGGGCGGCGATCCCGCCGAGATCGTCGAATCGCGCGGGATGAAGCAGGTGACGGATACCGGCGCCATCGAGAAGGCCGTGGACGAGATCATCGCCGCCAATCCCGAACAGGTCGAAAAGGTCAAGGCGAAGCCGACCATGGCGGCATGGTTCGTCGGTCAGGTGATGAAGGCGACCGGCGGCAAGGCCAATCCGCAGGCGGTCCAGGCGCTCGTCAAGGCGAAGCTCGGCATCGAGGAATAGCCCGTGTATTTCGTCCGCACCGCCGGAGAGCGCGACCTCGAGAAGGTGCGCGTCCTTCTGGCGGAGAGCTTTCACGCCACCTATGACGAGCTCCACGGCAAAACAAAGGTGGACGATCTGATCGCCCATCTCTTTACGCCGGCAGCGCTGAAGGCGCGGCTGGTGCGCAGGGACGCCGAGTTCCTCGTCGCCGATAACGGCCGCAACATCGGCGGCGTGGGTTATGCGGCGATGTCGCACGCGCTGACGAAGACGGTCATGCTGCATCTCCTCTATGTCAGTCCGTCGCTGCAGCGCCATGGCATCGGCCGCGATGTCTTCGCCGAGCTCGAAACCTGCTTTCCGGATGCTGAGATCATGCGCCTGGAAGTCGAGCCGCAGAATGCGGCGGCGATCGCCTTCTACCGGGCGCATGGCTTCACCGAAGTCGGCCGCAATGAGAACAGCGGGCCCGGACAATCCGGCATTCCCTCGCTGATTTTCGAAAAACCGCTGGAAGGGCATTGACGCCGTGGCGGTCAAGTTGTCCGATATTCTCATTCCCGAAGCGCACAGGGATGATCTGCCGGCGCTTGTGGCGCTGTTTGCCGCCGATGCTCTCGGCGGTCACGGCGATACGACGGTTGCCGGGGCTTTTGCCGATTATGCCAGGGCCTTCGCCGTCATTGAGGCTTCGCCCGACCAGACGCTTTATGTCGCAGAGCGCGGCCGCGAAGTCGTCGGCACGTTCCAGATGATGCTCACGACCTCGCTGACAGGCCGTGGTTCTTCGACGATGACCATCGAGGCGGTGCAGACGCGGGCTGACATGCGCGGGCAGGGCATCGGCACCGGAATGATCGAATTCGCCATATCAGAGGCAAAAGGCCGCGGCGTGCGGCCGGTACAGCCGACGTCGAATGCCATACGCAGGGATGCCCATCGTTTCTACGAAAGGCTTGGCTTCAAGCCTTCGCATCTCGGCTTCAAGATGGCCTTGAAATGACCCCTGCCTCTCGTGGAATCGCTGGACAATTCGGCTTGGCGACGGCATAAGCGAGGAGCTAAATTCTGGTTTGGCCCGCACTGGCGGGCACAAGGAAAAGACATGCGGAATCTTCTGGTTCAAATCTTCACCTGGTGGAACAGTCAGACGATAGGCACGCGTTTTGCGACCTGGCGTTTTGGCAAGCGCGTCGGCGAGGATGAATTCGGCAACGTCTATTATGAAGGCGGCATGTCTTCCTATGGTCTGCCGAAGCGCTGGGTGATCTACAAGGGCTATGCCGAAGCCTCCGCCATTCCGCCGGGCTGGCATGGTTGGATGCATCATCGCACCGATGTTCCGCCGTCCAAGGAAAACTACGTCGCCAGGGAATGGCAGAAGGCGCATCGTCCGAACCTCACCGGTTCGCCGCAGGCTTACCGTCCGCCGGGCTCGCTCGCGGTTCCCGGCGAGCGGCCGCGCGTCACCGGCGATTACGACGCCTGGACGCCCGGCAACTGAGACGGCACGACCGGGCGATCGCAAGCCCGGCTTTTGGCCACAATTGACCTTTACCCGCAGGTTGGCCGCGCTAGACCGCGGCCGTGAACCGAAAATATCTGGAGACGGGTGCATATGAAGCTCTTCACGCGGAACATGGTCCTGCGTGGCGCCGGATCGCTGCTGGCGCTCTCGGCTCTGCTTCCACCGGTTGCGGCGCATGCCGCACGCATCGACAATCCGGTTGCCGTCTTCTCCGGCCTCGACAAGATCACCGGCCGCATCACGACGTTCGATGTCTATGTCAATGAGACGGTACAGTTCGGCGCGCTGCAGGTGACGCCGAAGGCCTGCTATTCGCGCGACCAGGCGGAAGCACAGAAGATCGACGGCTTTGTCGAAGTCGACGAAATCACCCTTGACCGCAAGATCCGCCGCATCTTTACAGGCTGGATGTTTGCCGACAGCCCCGGCCTCAATGCGGTCGAGCATCCGATCTACGATGTCTGGCTGAAGGACTGCAAGACAAGCTCGGACGTCCCGGCTCCGGACAAGGCGACAGCCCGCTGATTGATATCAGCTGGGACAGACTCCGAAAAAGCTTCACAATTTCGGCGCCGTCTCCTGGTTAAGCCGCGAGCCTATGCCGTGGGTGTCTTGTTTCGGGTGAAAAGACCTTTGGCAAACCGAAGCGCACCGCCAAGCACGACGACAATAAGGATGCCGGCCTTTTTCAGGAAGGCGGCGGCAAGCGCCAGGAGCCCTACCTTTGCGGCGATCTTGGCGCCAGCACCCGCGGCGATCATCCCGGCCATTCCGTAGGCTGCGATCTTGTCGCCTTCGACGAAGTCGGTATAGGCCATTCCCTTGTCGAACTGCACGAGCGTCGTCACGGTCGGAATGACCTGCTCGATCTCCTTCAACTGGTTCAGGCCGGCAACGAAATCGAACTCGAATACGCCCTGGCGACCAAGAACGCGTACGGAATAGTTAAGCGTATGCGGGGCTTGCGCATCATCGCCGAACAGCAGATCGCGCGCCCAATGCATCGCATGCGCAGACTTGTCGTAATGCGGCGTCGAGGCCCAGCCGACAAGCGTGATCTTTTGAAAACCCTGCTTTTCGCGCTCGACGTTGTTTTCGCGGATGGAATCCTTGATGTTCTGCAGCAGTTCATCGTAATCGGTCGTGGCGGCGTCGGCGTCTGAGACATAACCGTCGGCGCTGTATTCGACGATGGAACCCCACGCCTCGACATCGGTCGGCGCGTATTTCGCCGGGAAGATCATCCCCATCGTTCCCTCCGCCGCTTGCGGCGGATTTCCCCAGATATCGACCAGCACCTTCTTCGTATCCGCGGAATTGAGATATTAGAAGCCTTCGGGGATGTTCAGCGTTGCCTTTGCAGCAGGCAGCTTGATCGCGCCCTGCTGAAAGTCGAGCTTTTGCAGCAATGGTTTTTCTGCGTCCGAAAAAACCCTGGCAGGGAACATCTCCTGGTAAGGGCGTGCCTCGGCTTGACCCGTGAACAAGACGAAAAGGATTGCGGCCGCAAAATATCGTTTCAAAATTCTATCCCCCGTTGCAGGGCCAAACCTACTCAATTCGGCTCGAAAAGCAACGCAAGGAGGAAACGATCACGCTCAAAACTTCAGGTGTGGCGATTCCATCGCGCTGGCAAGCAGCAACGCATATTCAGCCTTCGGCACGTCGATCGCTCCGAACGTCTTCAGGTGCTCAGTGGTGAATTGCGTGTCGAGCAGCGTGAAGCCCTTTTCCCTCAGCCGGTCGACCAGGTGTACAAGGCAGATTTTCGAGGCGTCCGTCCGGCGTGAAAACATGCTTTCGCCGAAGAAGGCCGAGCCAAGCGAGACGCCGTAGAGACCGCCGACCAGTTGATCGCCGTCCCAGGCTTCAACGGTATGGGCATGACCGATTTCGAACAGCGTGGAATAAAGCGACCGAATCGTCTGGTTGATCCAGGTGCTCGGGCGCCCCGATGTTTCCTCGGCGCAGGCCGCGATCACCTGGTCGAACGCGTGATCGAATCGGATGTCGAAGGGTTTCCTGCGCACCGTCTTGGCGAGACTTTTCGAGATATGGAAATTATCGAGCGGCAGAACGCCGCGCAATTCCGGTTCGACCCAGAAGATCTCCGGGTCGTCGGCGGACTCGGCCATCGGAAACAGGCCGATGGAATAGGCGCGCAGGAGGATATCAGGGGTTATGCCTGGTGACTTCCTGCGCGATCCTGCCATTCCTGTCCTATGCCGCCGGCGTGTTGGCGAGGTAATGTTCCAGCCAGTGGATGTCATAGTCGCCGTTGGCGATATCCTGGTTGGAGACGAGATCCTGGAACAACGGCAGCGTCGTCTTGATCCCGTCGACGACGAATTCATCGAGGGCGCGGCGCAGGCGCATCATGCATTCGACACGGGTGCGGCCGTGCACGATCAGCTTGCCGATGAGGCTGTCGTAATAAGGCGGGATCTTGTAACCCTGATAGGCGCCGGAATCGATGCGCACGCCAAGGCCACCCGGCGCATGGAAATGGGTGATCGTTCCGGGCGAGGGCACGAAAGTGCGCGCGTCCTCGGCATTGATCCGGCATTCGATGGCATGGCCGGAGAAGTGCACCTCGTCCTGCGTCACCGAGAGACCGCCGCCGGAGGCGACGCGGATCTGCTCGTGCACCAGGTCGATGCCGGTGATCGCTTCGGTGATCGGATGCTCCACCTGCAAACGGGTGTTCATTTCGATGAAATAGAACTCGCCGTTCTCGTAGAGGAATTCGATCGTGCCGGCGCCGCGATATTTCAGCTTCTTCATGGCATCGGCGCAGATCTGGCCGATCTTCATGCGCTGCTCGACATTGAGCGCAGGCGAATTCGCTTCTTCCCAGACCTTCTGGTGGCGGCGCTGCAGCGAGCAGTCGCGTTCGCCGAGATGAATGGCGTTGCCTTCACCGTCACCGAACACCTGGATTTCGATGTGGCGCGGCTTGCCGAGATATTTTTCCATGTAGACGGCATCGTTGCCGAAGGCGGCTGCCGCCTCAGTGCGCGCCGTCGACCAGGCTTCGATCAGATCGGCCTCGCTCTTGGCGACCTTCATGCCGCGCCCGCCGCCGCCGGCCGTTGCCTTGATCAGCACGGGATAGCCGATTTCGGCGGCCGTCCGCAGCGCGTCCTCTTCGGTCTTCACCTCGCCGTCCGAGCCGGGAACGACGGGAATGCCAAGCTCCAGCGCCGTCGTCTTGGCGGTGATCTTGTCGCCCATGATACGAATATGATCCGCCGTCGGCCCGATGAAGGTGATGCCGTGCGCTTCGAGGATATCGGCGAACTTGGCATTCTCGGACAGGAAGCCGTAGCCCGGATGCACGGCGTCGGCGCCGGTGATCTCGCAGGCCGCGACGATCTGGTGGATGTTGAGATAGCTCTCGCGCGAGGAGGGCGGACCGATGCACACGCTTTCGTCGGCAAGACGCACATGCATGGCATCGGCGTCGGCGGTGGAATGCACCGCGACGCATGCGATGCCGAGCTCCTTGCAGGCCCGAAGCACGCGAAGGGCGATTTCCCCGCGATTGGCGATGAGGATTTTCGAAATCATGGGCTTGGGCCTATTCGATGACGACGAGGGCTTGGCCGTATTCGACGGGATGTCCGTCGTCGACGAGGATCTCGGTCACCTTGCCTGACTTGGGCGAAGGAATCTGGTTCATCGTCTTCATCGCTTCGATGATGATGAGCGTCTGGCCTTCCTTGACGGTGGCGCCGATTTCGATGAAGGGACGTGCGCCCGGAGCCGGTGCCATATAGACGGTGCCGACCATCGGCGCATTGACGACATTCGCCGGGTTGCGGCCGGGTGCTGCGGCGGGTGCGGCAGCGGCCGCTGCCGGAGCGGTGGCTGCTGCCGGAGCGGCAAAGGCCGGTGCAGCGATCGGCGCCTGGACGTATTGCGGCGTGCCGCCGCGCGAAACGCGGATGCGCAAATCGTCCTGCTCGACCTCGATCTCCGTCAGATCCGTCTCGTTGAGAATATTGGCGAGATCGCGGATCAGTGCCTGATCGATACCCGATTTCTTTTCAGCCATGGTGTTGCCCTGTCTTCTTCTTATGCCGTGATGTTCTTCAGCGCATGGAGCGCCAGGATGTAGCTGTGAGGCCCGAAGCCGCAAATCACGCCCTTGCATGCCGGCGCGATCATCGACTCGTGGCGAAATTCTTCCCGTGCATGGACGTTGGATATGTGAAGTTCGATGACGGGAATTGAAATAGCGCGGATCGCGTCGTGCAGCGCGACTGAAGTATGCGTGTAGGCGCCTGCATTGATGGCGACGCCAGCGGCCGTTTCGTCGGCCTCGTGGAACCAGTCCACGAGCGTGCCTTCATGGTTGCTCTGACGGAAGTCGATATCAAAGCCGAGCTCGCGCCCTGCTGCCTTGCAGTCTGCCTCGATGTCCTTGAGCGTCTTGCCGCCATAAATCGCGGGCTCTCGTTTGCCCAGCATGTTCAGGTTTGGCCCGTTCAGGACAAAAATCGTTTGCGTCATCGAATGTTCCGTAAATGCACGACGGCAACCTATAGACTCCGCGAGGGCTGAATGAAAGCCCTTACGGGTTGGCCGGCAGGAATCGCGCCACATTTGTCCACATGGCTGCAACGCTTCGATTCTGGCGGTTTGATGAGCGGCCGGTCGGCTGTCTGATTCCTCAGCAGGCGGTCTTGCCGCAGCTGCGCATGTTCTTGACCTTGGCTTCGAGATCGTCGAGCCCGACGGCGCCCGGGACCAGCTCGTTGCCGATGACATAAGAGGGCGTGCCGCTGATGCCGAGACTGGAGGCAAGCTGATAGGTCGCCTGAACGATCCCATCGTTCGGGCTCTTCGCCATCTCGGCACGAATCTTGTCTTCGCTGATGCCGAGAGAGCCTGCGACGGCGATCGCGCTTTCTTCCGAGGCGCGGCCTTCGCTGCTGAGAAGGGCGATATGGAAATCGGCATATTTCGCAGGCGCCAGCCTGCGGAAAGCGTCGGCCACTTTGTGGGCGGCAACCGAATCCGGCCCGAGGATCGGGAATTCCTTGAGCACGAAGCGGACGTTCGTGTCCTTCTTCAGCATCGCCTGCATATCGGGAAGCGCGTGACGGCAGTAGGTGCAATTATAATCGAAGAATTCGACGACGGTCACATCGCCCTTGGGATTGCCGAGCGTGACGTCATCCTTTGAATTGAAGATGTTCGCGGTGTTCTCCTCGATCGCCATATTGGCCTTCACCAGCCGCGCGGCTTCCTGCTTCTTCTGCAGCGCCTCCTGGACGTCGAGCATGATCTCCGGATTTTCGATCAGATATTGCTTGATGAATTCGCCGAACTCCTTCTTCTGCTGATCGTCGAGCGCTGCGGCCGGAAACGGGATCGCGATCGATGCGGCAAGCGCCAGTGCGGTGAAGTTTTTCGGGAAGAAGGCCATGATATCCTCGTCATCGGCGATGTGGTCTTGGTCGAGAAAACCGTCGCCGGGTTATGGACTTGAACGCGTCGCGTCAAGGTACGGTGCGTCGAGTTCTGTTCAAACAGGAATTTTCATCCCTGCACCGCCCTCGCGGGATTGTGATGAGCCGATTAATGCGGCAATTGTCTGGCCAACAGCGAAGAAGCCAAGCGAGAAGCGATCTTGTTTTCCATATCGAAACGCAGCGAAGTCGAGCCTTTTCATGCGATGGATGTGTTGGCGGAGGCGACGAAGCGGCGGGCAGCGGGTCACGCCGTTATCTCGATGGCGGTCGGCCAGCCCTCGCATCCCGCGCCTCGAGCTGCGCTCGAAGCGGCACGCACCGCCCTTGTCGAAGGCCGGATCGGTTATACGGATGCGCTGGGGACGGCGCGGCTGAAATCCGCACTTGCCTGGCACTACAGGGACCGTCACGGCCTGGAGATCGATCCCAAGCGCATCGCGATAACCACAGGTTCCTCGGCAGGGTTCAATCTTGCCTTTCTGTCGCTTTTCGATGCCGGCGATGCCGTGGCGATCGCGAGACCGGGTTATCCCGCTTATCGCAACATTCTCGGCGCGCTTGGGCTGAAGGTTCTCGAAGTGCCGGTGACGGCCGAGACCCACTTCACCCTGACACCTGAGAGCCTCGAGGCGGCGCAGCAGCAAAGCGGCGTCAGGCTCAAAGGCGTGCTGCTCGCAAGCCCCGCCAACCCGACCGGCACGGTGACCGGCCGTGACGGGTTGAAGGCGCTTGCGGATTACTGCGCGGCCCAATCCATCGCCTTCATCTCGGATGAAATCTATCATGGGCTGACTTTCGCTGGGGAGGAGGCGAGCGCGCTTGAGCTGACCGACGAGGCGGTCGTCATCAACTCCTTCTCCAAATATTACTGCATGACTGGCTGGCGAATCGGCTGGATGGTGCTGCCGGAGCGCCTGGTGCGGCCGATCGAGCGGGTGGCGCAGAGCCTCTATATCTCGCCGCCCGAGCTCTCCCAGATTGCAGCGGTGGCCGCGCTTGGCGCAAGCGAAGAGCTTGATCATGTCAAGGCGAGCTACGCCGCAAACCGCGCGCTGCTGCTCGACCGCCTGCCCAGGATCGGCCTTGCGCCCGCTTCGCCGATGGACGGCGCCTTCTACGCCTATATCGATGTTTCGCGCTTCACCAATGACAGCATGGGTTTTGCCAAACACATGCTCGCAGAAATCAACGTCGCGGCGACGCCGGGCCTGGATTTCGATCCGCTGGAGGGACATCGAACATTGCGTCTCTCCTATGCGGGTTCGCAAGGCGAGATCGCCGAGGCGGTGGAGCGGATAGCAGTCTGGCTGAAGTAGGGCTGCGGGGGCAAGCGGCTGCTTGCCCACCTGCTCCCAGAGCTTTTCCGGGTTAGATTGAAGCATTCTGCCGGAGCAGGTTTTCGTCAGGGCAAAGGCGATTGGCGACGGGCATACCCCAGGTACGTCCGAGCCGATCGCCTTTGATCATGGCGGAAGCATGCCCGGCCCACCGGCCGCACCGCTTCGCCGTGGGCGAAGCGACAAGTGCGTCCGGCGATTCCAAGGTCTTGCAGATTTGCCAAGCAAATCTGCGGGAGGGTTGGCTGAAACGGGCCGGCTGATCGACCGGCCGGCTTGGCCGTAGAACTGGGCTACGACGCGCGCCGGCCGGTCGACCATCCGACTCCGTTTGAGCCAACAGAATGATTCAATCTAACCCGGAAAAGCTCTAAACTAGCTGCGCGACGAAAACAGCGAGGCGAGCGTCGAGGCGGGCTTGTTGTTCAGCCGCGGCACCACCACGAGCTGCTTGATCTCGCCGCGTTTGTAAGCGGCCAGAAAGCGCTTGTAATCCTTGAAGGAAACGCAGCCGTTGGAATCGCCGTTCTTGCCGAGCATATAGGTGTGGGCGAGCAGGCCGACGCGGTCGAAGATGGCGTCCGAGCCTTCCACCGGTGTCAAACGCAGCGCTTCGACACCGTGAAAGAGGGCCTCGCGCATCGTGAGGACATAGGTGTGCGGCGGCGTCGGTCCGCGCATCTTCTTATCCACGTAGCGCGGGTTGTCGCGCATCTTTCCGAGACCGGAATGAGCCTCCAGCCGTTCGCCGTTCGGCAGGTAGACGGTGCTGTTTTCGATGTCGTAGATCGCGACGCCTGCCCGCAGTTTCGGCGAGAAGACCGGCTTGTCGTAACGCGGCACGGCATCGTCCTCATCGTCCACGATCGGCGAGTTCGGCTGGGCATAGGCCAGGGCCGGCCCAGCTGAGCGCTGCGCACCCTTGGCGGCAGGCGCCGGTTTGCCGATGAGTCCGTCCGGACGCGCCATCGGCAACGGCACGGAACCTGCGTCGGGCGACAGGACGAGATCGAAGGGTTGATCCTCTGCCGTTGCGACCACCACCGGTGCTGATTCCGTTGCAGGAACTGAGGCGGTCCTGACAGGAGACGCGATCGGCTCGATCGGGGCCGGCGCGATCTGCCGGGGGTCTGCATCGGCAAGCACCAGCATCGCCTGGAGTTGGGCTGCGGCGACGGCCTCCTTCGACGGGACGATGATCCGGTTGCTGTCGTCTTCTTCAATCTCTGCCGAGGCGAGTTCGACCGGCGGCAGCGCGATCGCATCATCCTTGCGGAACTTGGCACTGTCGGAAATCGCGGCGACGACCGGTTGCTCGGCGGCCGTGACTAGCCGATTGCTTTTCGCAAGAGCTGCCAATGCCGTTGCGGCGGCGGCAGTCTTTTCGGCGTGAGACTGGATGAGGCTTGCCGTCAGCGGCATCTTCGGCTTTGCGTCGAAGGCTGTCAGCCGGTCACCCTTGCCGACATGGATCAACCGCTCAAGGCGAGCTGACGGCGCCACCTTTGGGGCGGCCCCGATCTGTGCCAGCCGATCGGGTGGAGAAAAGGGCGTGGCCACCGAATGCATCGTTGCCAAGGTCGCGATCAGCCATGTTGAGGTTAAAAGCCCGGCGCCGACGACACCGTAAAGAAAACCGCGAGATCTGCGCGAACGCAAAGCAGATCCGCCAAGAGGGGCGACGTTATCCAACGTCCCTACCGCAAACGCCATACTACACTCGTCTTTCAAACTCGCTACGCAGGCCGGCGGCACTGACTGACTAAAACTTCGCCGGGGCCGGTAAGGGCGCAAAGGGGCCGAATTTAGGCCGCCCGCGACTTCCGACTGTTTCGCGAGGATGACGAATTATGGTTTCTAATTTGTTTACGCGATATCGCTGTTTCTTGGGATGTCCCAAAAAGAGATGCCTGCCGGCGTCTCAGGTGCGTTCCATCACATAACTTCCCGGTGCTTCTTCGATCGCGTTCAGCGCATCGCCGCCGGGTTTGCGCGCCGCAACGCGTCTGCCGTCCTGCGTCTCGATCCACGCCTGCCAATGCGGCCACCACGATCCCGGCGTCTCGGTGGCCCGCTCGAGCCAGGTCTCATAGTCGCCCTTGGCCGGGCCGCCCGTCCAGAACTGGTATTTCTTCTTGTCGGGCGGGTTCACGACACCGGCAATATGTCCCGAGCCGGTGACGACGAATTCCACCTTGCCGCCGAAGAACTGGCTGCCGAGGAAGACCGATTTTGCGGGCGCGATGTGGTCCTCGCGTGTGGCGAGATTATAGATTGGGATCTTCACATCCTTCAGCGATACGCGCTTGCCGTCGAGGATCATCTCGTTCTGCGTCAACGCATTGCGCAGATAGCAGTTTCGCAGGTAGAAGGCGTGGTTTGCCGCCGCCATGCGCGTCGAATCGGCGTTCCAGAACAAGAGGTCGAAGGGCAGGGGCTCCTGGCCCTTGAGATAGCTGTTGACGAAATAAGGCCAGATCAGCTCGGAAGCGCGCAGCATGTTGAAGGCCATCGACATCTTCGTGCCGTCGAGATAGCCGGTCGCCTTCATATGCTCTTCGAGCGCGGCAAGCTGCTCCTCGTCGACGAAGACCTTGAGATCGCCGGCATGGGTGAAATCAACCTGAGTGGTGAAGAGCGTCGCGGTCTTGATGCGCCGGTTTTTCTCCTTGGCGTGCAGCGCCAGTGTCGCGGCCAAAAGCGTGCCGCCGACGCAGTAGCCGACGGCATTGACGTACTTCTCGCCGGTCGCCTTCTCGATCGTCTCGAGCGCGAAATCGACGCCCTCGCGGGCATAGGCCCCCCAGTCCTTCTCGGCGTGACGCGCATCCGGATTAACCCAGGATATGACGAAAACGGTCTGGCCCTGGTCTACGCACCATTTGATGAAGGATTTCTGCGGGTTGAGGTCGAGAATATAGAACTTGTTGATCCAGGGCGGGCAGATCAGGAGTGGCCGCTTCAGCACGGTTTCGGTCGAGGCTTCGTACTGGATGATCTGGCAGATATCGTTCTGGGCGATGACTTTTCCCGGGGTCAGCGCCATGTCGCGGCCAACGGCGAATTTCGTCATGTCGGTCTGTCGAAGGCGAAGCTCGCCGTTCCCGGCAGCGATGTCCTCGGCGAGCATCTTCATGCCGCGCACCAGGTTTTCGCCGTTGCTTGCGATCGTCTCGCGGTAAAGCTGCGGGTTGGTAGCGATGAAGTTGCTCGGCGAAAGCGCTGCCGTGATCTGCTTCACGTAGAATCCGGCCTTGTGCTTGGTGTGCTCGTCGAGGCCGTCGGTCTCCGACACCAGCTTGTCAACCCAATCGCTCGTGACGAAATAGACCTGGCGGAGGAAATCGAAGAACGGATTTTTCTGCCAATCCTCGTCGGAAAAGCGTTTGTCCTTGCGGGTGTCGGGCTCGGGCGGCAGGGGCTCGCCCTGCATCCCGCGCGTGCCCTGCACGCGCTGCATCGAGCGCATCCAGATGCCGAAGAAGGACGACATCAGCTGAGTCTGCGCCTCGAAGGTGCGGCGGGGATCGGAAATCCAGTATTCGGTGACCTTGGAAAGCGTCTTGACCATGTCGGTCATGGGATCGATGGCGGTTTCGGTGATCTCGCCGCGTTCGCGCGGCGCAAGCCAGGCCGAGGCGGCCTGACCGAGATTTTCGAGCGCCCGGGCGAAATTCATCGCCATGGTCTCGGGATCCTTCAGCAGATAGGGTTCGAGATCGGTCGCGTCGAAACCGGTCTTGTCGCCATTCTTCTGGCCGCCACGCTCCTGCTTGCTGTCGGTCACCATTTCCTCCGGCGGCAGCACTCTTTTTATCCGTTTGTTGTACATCGTGACCGAACGAGAAAACAAGTTCCACCCGCATCGGCTCGTGCTATTGCTTTGTGGCTGCGACAAATTTAACAGTCGAGGCAATCAGAACTGGATTTTGAGGCATGATCAAGAACGGCATTCGGCGCATCGCAACCTTCAACCGCATCGCATTGATCTGCGCCGCGGCGGCGATGACCCTTGCCGGATGCAATCTGACGGCGGAGGAAAAAGCCGCAGCCGCCGCCAAGCGAGCGGCGCCGACCGCCGTCGTCATGCCGGCAACCAAGGGCGAGGCGGTCGAGGGCGGTCTGACGAAATCACCGGACGGCTATCCGAATTTCGGCGCGCCGCTGACGGCGGCCAATGTCCAGATGAGCGACGAGCAGGCGGCCGAACTGCAGCATCAGTTGACCGCGCTTACCGCCCGGCGCAAGGCCGGCACGATCTCGGAAGCCGAATATCAGGCCAAGGTCGCCGAAATGCGCCGCCTGGCTGCCGAGCACGGCGCGCAGACGCTCTCCGAAATCTCCAAATAAATCTTGCCTTTCAGGCAATTTGGACGCAAAGCCTTCCGGATGGATCGGAAGATGCGATTTTCCCGATAATGCGTGGTTGTGCGGCCTTTCCGTCAAAGATTTGCCGCTTGGCTTGGGTCTGATGAATACGGCGCTGCGATTGTGAAGTTCGTGTCGCAGCCGCCGGAAGACGGAACGAACTTCGACCGCGGCTTAAATGCCGCCTTTCCATGGGGAATGAAATGGAAGAGTTTCACAAAGTCCGGCGTTTGCCGCCTTATGTTTTCGAACAGGTCAACCGTTTGAAAGCAAGCGCGCGAGCGGGCGGCGCCGATATCATCGATCTCGGCATGGGAAACCCTGACCTTCCGACTCCCCAGGCGATCGTCGACAAGCTGTGCGAGGTCGTACAGGATCCGCGCACGCACCGTTACTCCTCGTCCAAGGGCATACCGGGCCTGCGCCGTGCCCAGGCCGCCTATTATGCCCGCCGTTTCGGGGTCAAGCTCAACCCGGATACCCAGGTGGTCGCCACCCTCGGCTCCAAGGAAGGCTTCGCCAATATGGCGCAGGCGATCACCGCGCCCGGCGATGTCATCCTTTGCCCGAATCCCACCTATCCGATCCACGCCTTCGGCTTCCTGATGGCCGGTGGCGTGATCCGCTCGATGTCGGTTGAGCCGGACGAGACCTTCTTTCCGCCGCTTGAGCGCGCTGTCCGGCATTCGATCCCGAAGCCCCTGGCGCTGATCCTCAACTATCCCTCGAACCCGACGGCCTTTGTCGCGACGCTCGATTTCTACAAGGACGTCGTCGCCTTCGCCAAGAAGCACGACATCATCGTGCTGTCCGACCTTGCCTATTCGGAGATTTATTTCGACGACACGCCGCCGCCGTCGGTTCTCGAAGTGCCGGGCGCAATGGATGTGACGGTCGAATTCACCTCGATGTCGAAGACGTTTTCCATGCCCGGCTGGCGCATGGGCTTTGCCGTCGGCAACGAGCGGCTGATCGCTGCGCTCACCCGCGTCAAATCCTACCTCGATTACGGCGCCTTCACGCCGATTCAGGTGGCGGCGACGCATGCCCTGAACGGCGACGGCTCCGACATTGCCGAAGTTCGCAACGTCTATAAGCGCCGCCGCGACGTCATGGTCGAAAGCTTCGGCAAGGCCGGCTTCGAAGTGCCGCCCCCGGCAGCCACCATGTTCGCCTGGGCGAAGATCCCGCAAAAGTTCCGTCATCTCGGTTCGCTTGAGTTCTCCAAGCTGCTGGTCGAGAAGGCCGACGTCGCCGTTGCTCCGGGCATCGGCTTTGGCGAGATGGGCGACGACTATGTCCGTCTGGCGCTTGTCGAGAATGAACACCGCATCCGTCAGGCTGCGCGCAACATCAAGAAGTTCATGTCGACGGCAGACGAGACGATGCATAACGTCATCTCGCTCAACGCCCACCGTTAATTCCAACTCTTGGGCAGCCGCGTTCGGCGGCTGCCGCCACAAGACATTTCAGGATCGATCCATGGCAGATGCCCTCAAAATCGGCATTGCGGGCTTAGGCACCGTTGGCGCCTCGCTTGTCCGCATCATTCAGCAGAAGAGCAATGAGCTTGCCGTCACCTGCGGGCGTCCGATTACGATCACCGCAGTTTCCGCGCGCGACAAGACGCGGGATCGAGGCGTCGATCTTTCCGGCGTCACCTGGTTCGATCGGCCCGAGGATCTGGCCGAAAAGGGTGATATCGACGTCTTCGTCGAGCTGATGGGCGGCGCCGAAGGGGCTGCCAACGTCTCGGTGCGCGCCGCACTTCAGCGTGGTCTCCATGTGGTGACTGCCAACAAGGCGCTGCTCGCCTATCACGGCGTCGAGCTTGCGACGATCGCGGAAGAGAAGGGCTCGCTGTTGAATTTCGAGGCGGCGGTCGCCGGTGGCATCCCCGTCATCAAGGCGCTGCGCGAATCGCTGACGGGCAACGCCGTCTCGCGCATCTACGGCATCATGAACGGCACCTGCAATTACATCCTGACCAAGATGGAGAAGGAGGGGCTTTCCTTCGCCGAATGCCTCAAGGAGGCGCAGCGGCTGGGTTATGCCGAAGCCGACCCCGCCTTCGACATCGAGGGCAACGATACCGCCCACAAGCTCGCTATTCTGACGACGCTTGCCTTCGGCAATCGCATCGCGGCCGACGACATCTATCTCGAAGGCATCACCAATATCTCGATCGAGGACATCCACGCCGCCGCCGAGCTCGGTTATCGCATCAAGCTGCTCGGCGTCGCCCAGCGCACGGAGACCGGCATCGAGCAGCGTGTGCATCCAACCATGGTGCCGGTCGATTCGGTCATCGCCCAGGTCGACGGCGTCACCAATGCGGTGGCAATTGAATCCGACGTACTCGGCGAACTGCTGATGGTCGGCCCTGGCGCTGGCGGCAAAGCGACGGCTTCGTCCGTGCTCGGCGATATCGCCGATATCGCCAAGAGCCAGCCGGGCGCTCAGCGCGTGCCGGTGCTTGGCCATCCCGCAAAGGCGCTGGAGCCTTACCGCAAGGCGCAGATGCAGAGCCACGAGGGCGGATATTTCATCCGCCTGACTGTGCTCGACCGCACCGGCGTCTTTGCAAGCGTCGCCACCCGCATGGCGGAAAACCACATCTCGCTCGAATCGATCGTCCAGCGCTCCACGCAGCACCTGGCCCCATCGCATCACCAGACGATCATCCTCGTCACCCATGCGACGATGGAGGAATCCGTGCGCAAGGCGGTCGCCTCGATAAAGTCGGAAGGTTATCTCTTCGGCGAGCCGCAGGTGATTCGCATCGAACGGCCGAAAGAAGAAGCTTAAGCATTTCTGCTGGGCACATGAGCCGCTCTGTCTCTGGCAGGGCGGCTTTTCGATTCGTTCAGTCTCCCTGGCGGAAGTTATATTACCAAATGCCGAAATATTGATATAAATAAAACCATAGATGGTGAGTCGTCGGCGTGGAGTATTTCATGAGCAAGGACAGCCACGCCGGAAAAGAGCATGGCAGCCCGAGCAAGGTGCCGCCAGCCCGCCCTGATATGTTTGCGGACATCCTCAAGCCGGTGATCCCTGACATTCGTGACGAGAGCCATGACGAGGCCCTTGACGATGAACACACGGAAGGCCGCAACTGGGCTATCCTGCTGACGCTGTTTTCGGTTCTGCTGGTGCAGATCGGCGGCATCGCCGTGATCGTCTGGCTGATCTTCTGGTAAAAATCCGTGTCTGCAAATCCATCGCTATGTTATCTCCGCTGCTCCTGTAGAAAGAACAGATGAAGTCAGCGGAGTTGGGCATGGCAGATCTCGTCGATCCGGTACAGCGCGCGTTTCTCGGCGTGGAGAAATCCGCGCTCGACAATCGCTGGGTTGCAAGACTCGATCAGGCAGGCCAGAACCGGGCGCTGGCCATGGCGCAGGTTCATGGGCTGCCGGATCTGATCGCCCGTGTTCTCGCAGGACGCGGCGTTCCGGTGGACGAAGCGATCGAATTCCTCGATCCGACGATCCGCAGCCTGATGCCTGATCCTCACACGCTGACCGATTGCGAGAAGGCGGCAACCCGCCTCGTGCGTGCGATCGAGCGCGGCGAGAGCGTGGCGATTTTCGGCGACTACGACGTCGACGGCGCCGCGTCCTCGGCGCTGATGTTCCGCTTTCTCAATCATTTCGGCGTCAAGGCAAACATTTACATTCCCGACCGCATCTTTGAAGGTTACGGCCCCAATCCGGCGGCGATCAACCAGCTGATCGACAACGGCGCCCGACTGATCGTCACCGTCGATTGCGGCTCCACCAGTCACGAGGCGCTTGCGGCCGCCGCCGCGCGCAACATCGATGTCGTCGTCATCGATCACCACCAGGTGACACATGAACTGCCGCCCTGCCATGCACTCGTCAATCCGAACCGTGAAGACGATCTGTCGGGGCAGGGGCATCTTTGCGCAGCCGGCGTCGTCTTCATGGTGCTGGTCGCGACATTGCGGCTGCTGCGCGCGGCCGGCAACAAACGCATCCTGGCGCTCGACCTGCTGCAATGGCTTGATATCGTGGCGTTGGCGACGGTCTGCGATGTCGTGCCGCTGAAGGGCCTCAACCGCGCCTATGTGGTGAAGGGGCTGGTCGCTGCCCGGCACCAGAGCAATGCCGGGCTTGCCGCGCTCTTCCGCAAGGCGGGGCTCGCGGGCCCCGTGACGCCTTATCATTTCGGCTTTCTGATCGGCCCGCGTATCAACGCCGGCGGACGGATTGGTGACGCCGCACTCGGAAGCCGCCTGCTGACGCTCGATGATGCCGGTGAGGCGGAAATGATCGCGCAGCGCCTCGATGAGCTCAATCGCGAACGCCAGGCGATGGAGGCGATGATGCTGCAGGAGGCGGAAGCCGAGGCGCTTGCCGAATATGGCGACGGCGAGGGCGCCTCCGTCATCGTCACCGCCCATGAGAAGTGGCATCCGGGCATCGTCGGGCTTATCGCCGCGCGGCTGAAGGAGAAATTCAAGCGGCCCGCCTTCGCGATCGCTTTCGATCCTTCCGGCCGCGGCACCGGCTCGGGCCGCTCCATCAATGGTTTCGACATGGGCAGGATGGTGCGGGCTGCGGTCGAGGAGGGCATCCTCGTCAAGGGCGGCGGCCATGCCATGGCGGCTGGCCTGACGGTCGAGCGCGCCGATCTCGGCAGGTTGAGGACCTTCTTCACCGAGAAGGCCGCAAGGACGGTGGCGAGTCTCGTCGCCAACGAGACGCTGAAGATAGACGGTGCGATCGGCGCGAGCGGCGCCACGCTTGAACTCATCGACCGTCTGGAAGCCGCTGGCCCCTATGGCTCCGGCCACGCCCAGCCGCTCTTTGCCGTACCGGCGCATCGGGTGCGAGACGCGCGCCTTGTCGGCGAGAAACATGTGAAGGTGACGCTGGAGGCGATGGACGGTTCGCGGCTCGATGGAATCGCCTTTCGCGCCGCCGACACCGGCCTCGGCGATCTTCTCATCAATTCACGCGGCGCGAACCTCCATGTCGCAGGCTCGCTCGGCGCCGAACATTACCAAGGCGCACGCCGCATTCAGCTGCGCATCTGCGACGCGGCGCCGGCAAGATAGAATGGTTGAGAAAAAACGCTGTCGGATGAGCGAATATAAGGAAGTAGAGTGGCACGCCCTAGGGGAGTCGAACCCCTCTTCCCAGAATGAAAATCTGGTGTCCTAACCGATAGACGAAGGGCGCTTCCTTCGTGGTGGCGCCCTTATAGTCAGCAGCTTCGAAAGCCGCAAGCGCCAAGGCGCGAAAAAATCACAGTTTTCGCCGATTCTTTTGGGCTGTGGAAAACCGTGGCGCTGCGAGGCCTGATAGCTGGAAATATCGATCCGACGGGTGGTGGCGACAATCACAAGCTCAATGGTACGCCCTAGGGGAGTCGAACCCCTCTTTACAGAATGAGAATCTGTCGTCCTAACCGATAGACGAAGGGCGCAGGCCAGCCTCGTTAAAATAGGCGTGTGCGCCGGCTTCTGCAAGCGGATGCGATGGCTTCTATATGGAGAGAAAGTGGCACGCCCTAGGGGAGTCGAACCCCTCTTCCCAGAATGAAAATCTGGTGTCCTAACCGATAGACGAAGGGCGCTTCCTTCGTGGTGGCGCCCTTATAATCAGCACCTTCGTATGCCGCAAGCGGCAAATTCGATTTTCTTCAAAAAAATGACAGATATTTTCGCGGCGGAGTCATTTGAGATTACCTGTGTCGAATCAACGGCTTGCGCAGCTTGCCAGAAGCGCATGAAACTCAGTTGACGTAAGGTCAGGGGGCAGACTTGCGATATCAGATCGCCCTTGCTGTGGTCACCGGTGCCCGTTTGCCACCGCAGCCCCAGTTCCAGTCGCGGGTCTTGCCGGTGTCGAGGTGGACCGAGTCGGTGTGGCAATAGGTGCCAACGCCGCCGCGATCGGGCAAGGAGCGGATATAAGTGGCGATATCCCATTTGGATACGCCGTCGATCTGAATGTCCGCCGCCTCACAGCTCTTGTGCATCGATTCGTCGGCGCCGCCAACGAGGCGGTTATGTTCTTCGTCGCGATAGCCGGATGTGACGATGACAGGCCGGCCGAAATGGTTCTCGACCGTCTTGATCACTTTCAGCAGGTTCGGCTTGAAGCAGCCGACCGCGACATGATCGTTCTGGACGTGCAGCCCGTTCGGCGCAACGCGCGTCATGCCGGGCAGGGCGGCTTTGTGCAGGAGGCCGGAAAGACTGCCGAGCAGGTTCTGCTTCGGTGCGCTGTAAAGCGCGTTTGTCGTCGAGGCCGGGATAGCGCCTGTCGCCAGCGAGGATGTTTGTACGGGTGCAGGCTTCGTGTCGGAATTTTCCGACGATTGCTGCGGCAGCACCGGTGCTGCCGGCTGTGAGGGGATGATCGGCTGGCTGTAGACGCTGCTTTTTGCGGGCGCCACTCCGTCCGTCGGCGCATAGGCTTGCGGCTGAATGACGGTGGACGTGCTGTTGTTTTGCGGCGGCGGCTGGTGATCCGAAAAGATGCTCATCGCCTGCGCGTTGATCCGTGTCGACTGCATGACGAGCCCGCCTATATTGGCAGGCGCCGCCATTGCCGGATCGGCCGGCGGGACGGCGGCACTCGCATCCCCTGCCACGACCTGTGGCGCGGCCTGGGCGCCGGAGACATTGACGAGCCGGGGGTCGGAATTGACTGAGCGCGGGGCAGATTTCACGGGCGCCGTTGCGCCAAGCTGTGGCGCTGCGGCCGCCGTCGCCGGAACCGCCGGAACGGCCGCGGCGGAATCGAGCGCCTTCTTGCTCGATACGCAGCCCGAGAGCGCCAGCATCGAGGTGGCGATCAGCAATGCGCCGGTAATGGGCATCCGCGTCTCAATATTACGCAAGCAATCAGTCTCCGGTTGATGCGGAAAACGGCGAAATATCGCCATCCTCCGCTTCGAGTCATCGGGAGATTGCCTAAGGGGCCGGGTCGCGGCAAGCGCCAAGGCGCCGGTCGGACCCGAAATCGCAAAAGCCGCAAGCTTCGCAAAAGCCTTGGGGCCAAAACCCTTACCAGGCGCCGGTATTGCCCATCGAAGCCCAGGGTTCGGCGGCCGGAAGCGGGCTTCCCTTCTGCAGAATTTCGATCGAAATGCCGTCGGGCGAGCGCACGAAGGCCATGTTGCCGTCGCGCGGCGGCCGGTTGATGGTAATGCCGTTATCCATCAGCTTTTGGCAGATCGCGTAAATATCATCCACCTCATAGGCGAGGTGGCCGAAATTGCGTCCTCCGCTATAATCCTCCGTATCCCAGTTGTAGGTAAGCTCGAGGCAGGGGGCTTTTTCGCTGCGCGCACGGTCGAGATCGTCGCGAGCGGCCAGGAAAACCAGGGTAAAGCGGCCCTTCTCGTTTTCGTGACGGCGAATCTCCTCCAGTCCGAACAGCTTGGTATAGAAGGCGAGCGAAGCGTCCAGATCTTTGACGCGAACCATCGTATGAAGATAACGCATTCTATCTACTCCTTTATAGGGGCTGGCCTTTTTGGCGAGCCGAGGTCAGCTTCGGGCAAGTCATCTTTATAAAATGTGCAGCTGGGAATAACCGAAAACTAGGACTTGCGCTTATCCGTTACCAAGATGTTAATCTTGATTTCAAGAATCAGTTAACCGTAACAGTGTGACGCGTATTCGAGGGGCTGGCGATAATGGCTGATAGGATTTCATCGAACGCATACACCGATGTCGACGAGCTGTCGTCAGAAGCGGTCGATCTTGTCGAAATCACCGGTGTCGTCAAGTGGTTCGACGTCGCCAAGGGCTTCGGCTTCATCGTGCCTGATAACGGCATGCAGGATGTTCTCCTGCACGTGACCTGCCTGCGCCGCGACGGCTACCAGACGATCCTCGAGGGAACGCGCATCGTCGCCCTTATCCAGCGTCGCGAGCGCGGCTACCAGGCCTTCAAGATCCTTTCGATGGATCAGTCGACCGCCATTCATCCCTCGCAGCTGCCGCCGGTGCGCACCCACGTACAGGTCACCGCGACGAGCGGGCTCGAGCGCGCGCTCGTCAAGTGGTTCAATCGCACCAAGGGCTTCGGCTTCCTCACGCGCGGTGAGGGCACCGAAGACATTTTTGTGCACATGGAAACGCTGCGCCGCTTTGGACTGACGGAGTTGCGCCCTGGCCAGGTCGTCCTCGTCCGCTTCGGCGACGGCGAAAAGGGCCTGATGGCCGCAGAGATCCATCCCGACGTTCCGAGCCCGGCAAGCCGGTCGCACTGAAATGCGCGGCATCGTCCTGTTTCATGCGATCAGAAGCGCCGTCATGGCGCTTTTTTTCTTGGTCGCCCTGCCGGCTTTGGCCGACGAGGAGATGCGGTTCGACAAGGAGCCGCTGCTCATCCAGACAGCCGCGGGCAAGATGCTGCATTTCACCGTCGAGGTCGCCGCCACTGGCGATCAGCGCGCCCGCGGGCTGATGTTTCGCAAGTCAATGGCCGATGACGCCGGCATGATTTTCGACTTCGGTCAAACCCGGCGCGTCGCCATGTGGATGGAGAACACCATCCTGCCGCTCGACATGCTCTTTGCCGACGACACCGGCACGATCCGTCACATCAAGGAAAACGCAAAACCCTATTCACGCGACATCATCGATTCGATGGGCCCGGTGAAATACGTCGTCGAACTCAATGCCGGCATCGTCGGCAAATTCGGAATCAAGCCAGGCGACAGAATCGTGAGCGCCACGACGACGAAGGCGAAGTGACGGGCGCGTAGTCGCGAGCGCACCAGCTACGATGCGCCTATCAAGGAATTCGCTGGGATATTGAATGGTCGGAGTGGAGAGATTCGAACTCCCGACCCTCTGGTCCCAAACCAGATGCGCTACCAGACTGCGCTACACTCCGTGCCGTGATTGGCAGCGGGAATACACGGTTCACTTCACCGTCGCAACCCATAAATCCAGTCGTGGCCTGAGATTTCTCACCAGGCCTGTGGACGCAAGAGAAAATCTCGTTCGGGCGTCAATTTATCTGTTGAGCGAATTGGACTCAGAGCGACCGGCCTCAACCGCGGGCGATCAGGCCGATATATTGGGCATAGCTGATCACGACATAGAAGAAAGCGGTGATGACAGCTCCTATCATAATGGCATTGAACTCTGCCGAACGTCTCATGATGCGTGCAATCCACTGAAACCGATTGAGCCGCAACCTAGTGCCGGTGGCTGGCTGCGGCAATCAGGTTGTGATCACAACATGAGACAATTGGTAATATTGCGCAACTGCCTGGAATTCCTGTAGTTTTGACTGGGATGGCAAAGCGACATGAGGGAAGAATGTGCTGAGCCGCCTTCCCCAACACATTGGCGCATCGTCGGTGTGGCTGTGGCTACGGCGTCGCGATCCGCTTTTTTCTTGAAAAAACGGGGATTCGCGGATAAGCAAAATTCATCTCTTCGCGTTGTCGCTGACGACGAAGCAAAGGCCCGGCAACGGGATTGAGACCATGAAAGGCGGGGCGCGCTATCCCCCGCATATTCGGAGATGCCGCAGTCATGTCTGCCAAGATCTATCGTCCTGCTAAGACCGCCATGCAGTCCGGCAAGGCCAAGACCCACCTCTGGGTGCTTGAATTCGATCAGGAGTCGCCGCGCAAGATCGATCCGATCATGGGCTACACGTCCTCGGGCGATATGCGCCAGCAGGTAAAACTCACCTTCGAAACGCAGGCGCTCGCCGAAGCCTACGCCCAGCGCAACGGCATCGAATACCGAGTCATCGCGCCGAAGGACCCGGCCCGTCAGGTGGTGGCCTATCCGGATAATTTCCGCTATACCCGCACGCAACCCTGGACGCATTGAGAATTCTCGTCCACATATGCTGCATTCGGCCGCGCCTCTTGGGCGCGGCCGGCAGTGGGCCCCTTAGCTCAGCTGGATAGAGCACCTGCCTTCTAAGCAGGTTGTCGCAGGTTCGATTCCTGCAGGGGTCGCCATCAATTTTCTACGGGATTGTTTTTGTTTCGCTTTCCGGCGTGAACCCCTCATCGGGTCTAGATTGAGGGGTTAGGCTGTTCTCATTCAGTTTCGCAGCGCCCGAAATAGCTAACCTCTTTTTATCGGCCTTGCGCGTGTAGTGGTTGGCCATGGCATCGCTTCGCCAGCCAAATCGCGCCTCAGTTCGCTGTTGCTATTGCCGCTTTCTGCCAGCAGCTGGGCAAGCGTTTTCCTAGGCCGTGCGCCCGGCCTTCCACTTCTGCCTCGGCGCACATGTCCCCGAACCAGTTCCCAAATGCGGCCGCGCTCCTGAACGGCCGGCCGTGAACTGGCGTGACCAGGTAAGCGAGGTGATCAGTTTTCGTCACCTCGAGCACCGCCTCCAGATCCGGGTGCATCGGGATATAAACCCACTCGTCGTTCTTGCCGACGCGATACTCGATCACGTCGCCCTTGATGTGTTGCGGGCCGATTCGGAAGATGTCCGACCGACGAGGGCCGGTGAAAAGCAGCATGTCCCTGGCGAGCCGCGCCTGCGAGCCTTCGGGGTGGGTCGCATAGAACTTTTCGACGTCGGCTGCTTCCCAAGGCTTGAAGCCATCGGTTTTCGCCTTCGGCATCTTCACGTCGCGGGCTGGGTTATGCTTCAAAATGCCAGCATCAACGGCAGAGCAAAAAGATAGCCCATGATCTTGAGGTATGAGATCGCCGCAAAAGGGGTATCGGCCCGGCGGTCGCGGCCGGCTGCGATTGTGGCTCTGTCGATCTTTGACAGGATCATCTTGCCGCCTGTCTTGCAAACTGCCTTCAGCACGTTGGCGCGGGCGCGCTGCGTTGACGGCTTTAATCCCTTCAATGCTGCGCTTTCCTGATATTTGTCGACGAGCCACTGCAGGGTGTGCCGGCTAGGCTCCGGCTCGGTGTCTTCCTGGGCCATGCACCGCTTGTAGTCGGCGACGAATTCTTTCGAGCCCCAGTCACCCCTCAGGCGCGTTCTCTTCCCTTGCCGACACGGAAATACCAACGGACATTGCCGTTTCCATCGACTTCACGCAGCGTGTATGGGTACTTTTTGCGGGGCATGTCTTCCATCAGAGATAACCGCCAGCGCTTTCTTCAAGCTGCTTCTCGGTAAATTCCCCGATTTCCCCCTAATTACAACCGCGCCGTTGGGCTCGACGCGGATAGTCTTGACTTCCACGCCGGCCTTCTTCACGGCGCGGATTGCGCGAGAGACGGAGTCCTTGGTAAACGCTACGGCTCGGCGCCCCATCATCTCGTCTCCTCTGCCGGCTTGAAAAGGGCCTTTGGCGGCAGTTTCTTGTTGGTCTGCCGGCGCAAAGCCTTCTCGGACTTTGGGAATACGGCTGACCGTCCTTGCGCGAATGGCGAAGAGACGGTCAGGTAGAGAGGCAATAATTCTGCCCCCGTAGCGGTTGCAATCTGCACTAAGCCGTCCCATCTACATCGCCATCTTTTCCAGCTCGTGCACCGGCGCCCAAAAGACGCCCCATGGCTCCACTTTCACCAAACCGAAGAACACCAGGACTTCGACCGCGCTCTCGTCGGCGCGCTGATGGAAAGGCTACGGCTACCGTGAAACGTCGATGGGGAATTTGGAGTAGTTACAATTGTTCAACGAATAGAAGGACACGTCGTCGTCTAATTTGTTGGCCGAAAGTTCCCATTCAAAGGTATCTTGGCCGCCCAGACCAGCTATCAAAGCCATCGTGCCAAGCTCCCGCAATCGATCCGGAGGGGGTACGGAAAGCCATACAATGTCGCCTTCTTGCCGGTGAACGTGCCTTTGATGACCCTCTTAATCTCCAGATCGATCCGTATCATTCGGTCCGGAAAATCCGGACCGAGCAGCAGGCCGGACGCTCCGATCCAGAACGATGTCACGCGTGCCTCAACCACGAGCTTGGCCTTCGCAAAGGTATCGTCACGACATGGAGGTGTAGCGGCGGCCACGCCTGGAAAGGAAAGCATTAGGGTCAGAATTATCTGTATGCACAGTCGCAGAGATGAGTTTGCAAGCATCTGCGGAATCGGTATCCCTATGGTTTAGCCGATGCTATTTCAGAAGGATTGTGTGAGGCTTAATAGCACCACCGTAAGCGGTGTTCTCGGGTCACGGTTTGATGGTGGCTTGGGTCTGACCGATACCAGCCGATTCATCGGCCCGTAACGCTTTCTTGATCTCGATAGCAGCATCAACGAAACTGTCGAACTCTTCTGCATCGAAAGGGTAATATTGATAGTTGCCCGATGCTTTAGAGGCTAACACCACATAGACGCCGCCGCTTCCGCTATCGCGTTTAATACGCAAGGACATAATGCAACTGCCGTTCATAATTTGAACGTCTGATTGTCGGATTATCTTTCCAGTCAGCACTCTCTTCAATGATTTAAACAGTCCCGCCACCTAACCCTTAGAACTCCAATAGCAACATCGTTTCTCATTGGTATCATCGTGTACAGCGGAACGAAAGCTTAGCGGTTTGTCGCGAGGGGCTTGGCAAAATTGCATAATGGAATCAAAGGCGCTCATTCGCCCATCAAAATAAGCAGATTTCATTGAAATCATTAATTTTCGACAATTCGCATTCCTGCAGGTCGCCACAAATTCAATGACTTGAATCTGTCCCATCACCAGCCTGAAGGAGCTTGGTCATTGGACCCTTGCATTTGGACGGTCGTCCGGCCAATCCGGCGTACGGCCGCCCCCCGGCCAACTGTCTCTGGAAGCGGAGGACAACACGCTAGACCGGCGCGGAACTCTGATTTCGCAAAACTTCGAAGAGGCGCCACCTGATCACCAGCAATCTTCCGTTCGACGAATGGACAGAGCCCAGAGCGCCGAATGGGCGCTCTGCTGATCCGCATCACCCGCCAAGTCAACGTCCTCGAGATGAACGGCGACCGCTTTCGCCACGTGCAAAGCTGCACCGGAAAGGCGGGTTGACACCTGTAAAAAAATGTAGCGCGTGGATGGGATCGCCGCTCGGGCTCCGCCCTCCCGGCTTGCTCATCCACGCGCTGAAGTAGCCGAAGCTTGCGCGCCGCGTGGCGGGTTTTTACTCCGCCGTCGACATACTTCCGATTGTCAGCCCGATTGTTGCGGCGATCGAACGACCGCCACAACGGGTATTAGTTACAGGAGAAAATCGCTTGCCCCCACCTGTACGTGGCCCTGCAGCTGAATCTCGAAGTCATGAACGCCGTCGCCGTTCAAGTCGGCCTGAATAACGGTATGGTCGTCCTCGTAGTGCCAGGCGAGCGCGCCAGCCTTCTTGTCAAACAAGGCATTCTCCTGCGCCTGGAAATGGAAGGCTGCATCGCCAAGCGCAGAGCCATTCGCATCTATCGCTGAGAGGTCGATCTTATCGACGCCGTGCTGGAAGTCGGTGATGACGTCGCGGTCCCAGCCCGACCCGGTTTCCGTCGCTGTTTTGAAGACAAACGTATCCGAGCTGGTGCCACCGGTCATCATGTCCTTCCCGGCACCGCCGATGATGACGTCCCCGCCGGCGCCGCCGTTCAGCTTGTCCGCGCCGGCCCCGCCATTGAGAACGTTGCCGCCGTTATTGCCGCCGGTCAGCACGTCGTCATGGCTTGAGCCGATCAGGTTTTCGATGCTGACGAGCTTGTCACCGGTGGCGTGCCCGCCCGATGCGGTCCAAGTCGCCAAGCTGACGTGGACCCCGGCGTCGGAGCCCGCGTAACTGGCCGTGTCATTGCCGCTACCGCCGTCGAGCACGTCCGCGCCGGCGCCGCCCTTCAACAGGTCATTGCCGGCGAGCCCCTTGAAGGTTTCGTTGCCGCCGTTGGACTGACCGGTGTGTGGCATGATGTCGTTGCCGTTGGTACCGGTGTATAGCTTCGTCGTCGTGGTCGGCGTTCCCGTGGTTGGGGTCTCCGTAGTCGGCGTGGTCGGCGTTCCCGTCGTCGGCGTCCCGGTGGTCGGCGTTCCCGTGGTGGGCGTTTCCGTCGTTGGCGTCCCGGTAGTCGGCGTACCGGTGGTAGGCGTTGTTGGTTGCGTCGGTGCGGTCGGCGCGGTTGGCGTTCCCGATACCGGGGCAGAGCCGGATTCGTAGGCACCCATATCGACAGTTCCGACGACGCGCGCGTCGCCGTCGAGATCGACTGAGCTGACCCCGTACTTGCTGGTTCCGCTGTCAACCGCCGCCGAGCCGGAGCCGAGGTGGAAGTCGTCGCTCGAGGCCCCAAGGAACTTCGGGTCGACGCCGAGCTTGTTGCCGTCCGCCGAGCTGGGCATTGCGTTGCCGCCATCGGTTTTGACCGAGGCCTGTCCGGCCGTGCCGTTGTAGGTGATGTTGTTGGCCCAGACGACGTTCTTGTTGGTGTAGGCGTCGGTGGACGTATTATCGATCGCAGTATTGTTCTTGTTCAGCGATGGGTCGGCTACGGCGATGTTGTTGACCCAGGTGTTGTTGCTCGACGCCGAGTTGCTGAGTTCGCCCCGCCAGGTGCCGGTGTTCGCCGGGTCTTGATTGTTGTGGTACGCGGTGTTGTTCTTCACGGTGACGGAGTCGCTCCAGGTAACCTGGATACCTTTGCCGCCGTTCCCGTAGACGAGGTTGTTGTCGACCAGCGTCTTGAATGTGTAGTTCGGATTACCGCTCGCCTGCGTGCTCTGGAAATCGTCAATGATGATGCCGTTGCCATCGGTGTGCTCACCCGACTTCGTGATGTTGTCGTGCGAGATGTTGTTCCGCACGATCGTCCGGTAGCCGTCAGTCGAGGTGTCGCCGGTGATGTTCCGGTTCTGGTAGATCGAGATGCCCGAGAACCAGCCTGTGGAAGCGTTATTGTAAGTCTCGTTGCCTTCAATGCGGATGAAGTCCGACTGGTTGAACTGGATGCCCGACTCCCCGCTGCCGTGGACCTTATTATTGAGAATCTGGACGTGGTGGACATTGTTTGCTTCGATCCCGTCGCCGTTGGCGCCGGCGATGTCAAAACCGTCGATGACCACGTGGTTGGCGTTGACGCTGATCGCGTTCCACGAGCCCGCGGGCGGCCGGATAAGCGCCCCGCCCGGCACTTCCGAGCGCAGCGTGATGTCGCCTGCCGCCGAGCCGTCCTTGTCGATGTTGATGGCCTCATTGTAAGTCCCCGCCTTCACCACGACCTCGTCGCCAGGCTTAAGGTTCGAAGCCATCGCCTCACTGATCGTGCGAAAAGGAGAGGAGGCACTGCCGTTACCGCCGCCGCTGCTGCTCGAAGCTACGTAGTATGTTGTCATGGTTTTGTTCCTCAACTTCAGCGTTGTCTAATATTTCGTAGTTAATCATGTGTTGCGGCGGGGTTTATAGGGCGAGGTTTTGAATGGTGCAACAGCACCGAAACAGTAAGTACTTGAGAATCATAGCCATATTGCTGCCACAATATCCGGATCACTCCCAAGTTACATTTTGAAATATTTGCGGAAATTCGATTCGCCCAAATTGGGACAAAATATATGTCTCGCTTTCCGCGAATTATTCTTTCTGCAACCACAGCGACATCCGCTTATTGAAAAGATTAGGAAAATCTGATGGATGTGACCGGAATCCTGCCGCCGACGCGGGATCCAACATTTTTTCTGAATTTTTCAATTTTTGGCAGTTTCGCCTTCACGATTGGGGCCAATTGAGATGGCCGTGGCGAGGCCGGCCCCCTCACCAGGGTGCTCGATTCGATCATGAGTCGCTTCAAGACTGATTAGATAATGGGCACACCGCTCTTCCGCCGACACATGCTAGCAGGTGAAATTCGCCTTCGAAGCGCAGGCTCTGGCGGAAGCCCATACTCAGCGCAACGGCATCAAATGCGTGTGATCGCGCCGACAGAACACCCTTCAGGTGGTGGCGTATCCTGATCAATCCTGAACTCGAACCCCGCCAATTTAGAGGGCGTGGGCAGGGCAATTCATCCGCGGCTCGGGTTCCAATCGCCAGATTATAAGGGAAATTTGCTCGGACCCATCATCTGGCATGGAGGCGGCTGATCCCAATTGCGCCGCGGGTCCGTCGGCGTCACATCGAGCGCCACGGCGAATGTTCAGACGCTCTCGGCCTCGCAGTTCTTCCATAGGAGAGAGAAATATTGATCTTCTTCGTGGCTGGTCTTTCCGATACCGGAGCCATGACGATTTCGGTTGGCTGTCATGTCGTCATGCAGGCGGCAAGCAGTTCCATGGAGATCATCTTTGATACATCGCGGACGCGAATAATATTGTCCAAGACTGTCCAGTAATCGTCGCAAGAGGTTTATTTCGTATGGTGCGACGCAGCCAATACAAAGACAGAAATTCTGAGGATGTCGCCGAAAAGTTGAAATGTCGTAGGATTACATATGTTCAACCTGCGCTATACTGTTTCATAGCTACAATAGGTAGGATTTGGCTGCTGTAGACGGCGTGTACCCTCCCTGGCAATTCTTAGTGGGAGAGTATGAGAGCGATCTTCCCGAGCATAAGCGCTGCTGCATTTCTATATGCAATGAATGCCTACGCCGTTGATCTTCCTGCGGGGGCAAAAAAGGCCACAATGGACGAGTTCAAAGCTTTTGCTGACGGCAAGCAGGTGGAAGTGGAAATTCTCGATCTTAAAAAACCTGTAACCGCCGAACTCGTTTGGAGTTGGAAGAAGGGGACTACGACCGGCAGGGCCGATGTCGCCGGCAAAATGATCGACGTGAAAACGAAACTCACCTTCAAAGGCGATAAGGCCTGTTCAGCCGGCAAAGGCGAAAAGCCAAGCTGCCATTTTATCTATATCGACGGCGAGAAGTTCTACGAATTCGAGATGACATAAGTACAGGCTGTGTCGACCGTCGGTTGAGGTCCGCGCTGCCCTGAAAGCAGCGCTGCAGCTTCCGTCATCCCTGTCGTAATTGCCGGACGGCAACGGCCGGCCATCCGACAGCCGCCAAAAGCTGATATGCGGCCGCCGCCGTCGACAAGCCATGCCAACAGCCGTGCTTATGTTCCTGGCTATTGAAGTTCTATGGCAGACTACATCCGTTCGGTTCTTCTCAGCGATCCAAAAAATGATCGAAGTAAATCTTGGGGATGGGGTAAGCGTAGACGCCTCTATCGACAATGCCGCGCCTGTAGAGGCAATTTCTGAGCGCCGCGTTATAATGCAGGCTCTGCGGATCCGGCGACCCGCGTCGCCATGAGCCCGCCTCCGGCACGCACCACCTAAGAGCTTTGTCGTATCGAGAGAGGAGGGCAGGGTCTGTGTCGACCCGAATGCCGCTGTAGGATTGATAGTTTGAAGGAGATTCTGCGGCCGAAATACAGCCCAGGCTAAGTGCAACGCCAACGACTGCCATCAATCTCATTGGGTTTAGTTCTCCTATGGTTGATCATCGAAGTAATCGAGCGGGAGGTTATTTGTTTCAACGCCTGCGGGCAAGAGGGATGGGCTGTCAGAGCAATTCTAGAAAAAGCGGCAAACGGCTTTCCGTCAGGAATTGCGTAAAAACAAGAACTTAAGCAGTTCTGCGCTTCCATGAAAAAGCTGAACCGCTCTAGGCATGGCCGGGACCACCGAGCGTGGCGGCGGGCATCCATTCTCTTAATGACTCAATCCAGGAAATCGGGCGGCACCTTCCGCTGAGCGGCGGCGATTCCGTCCTACCCGCATCTGCAGTCTGTTGCAGGCGACCGCCGCCCGCTGAACATGAAAGACCCGCCGAACCCGAAGGGGGTGCGGCGGGTCTTTCATGTTCAGCGTTCGGGGGTCAGTGCAGGATCTGGCTGAGGAACAGCTTGGTGCGCTCGTGCTGCGGATTGTCGAAGAATTCGGCCGGCGAGTTCTGCTCGACGATCTGGCCCTGATCCATGAAGATGACGCGGTTGGCGACCTGGCGGGCAAAACCCATTTCGTGGGTGACGCAGAGCATGGTCATCCCTTCTTCCGCGAGGCCGACCATGGTGTCCAGCACTTCCTTGATCATTTCGGGATCGAGCGCCGAAGTCGGCTCGTCGAACAGCATGATCTTGGGGTTCATGCACAGCGACCGGGCGATCGCCACGCGCTGCTGCTGCCCGCCGGAAAGCTGGCCCGGATATTTATTGGCCTGCTCCGGGATCTTGACCCGCTTCAGGAAATGCATGGCGATTTCTTCCGCCTGCTTCTTCGGCATCTTGCGCACCCAGATCGGAGCCAGTGTGCAATTTTCGAGGATCGTCAGGTGCGGGAAGAGGTTGAAGTGCTGGAACACCATGCCGACCTCGCGCCGCACTTCGTCGATCTTCTTCAAATCGTTGGTGAGCTCGGTGCCATCGACGATGATCTGGCCTTTCTGGTGCTCTTCGAGACGGTTGATGCAGCGGATCATCGTCGACTTGCCCGAGCCGGACGGCCCGGCGATGACGATGCGTTCGCCGCGCATGACCTTCAGGTTGATGTCGCGCAGCACGTGGAAATCGCCGTACCACTTGTTCATGTTGATGATTTCGATCGCCACTTCCGTTGCGGAAACGGTGAGCTTTTTCGCTGGAGCTTCAGCCATGATTATTTTCCCTCATTTTTATCGTTTGTGGCCGGTGTCGAGGTGACGTTCGATGAATGCTGAATAGCGCGACATGCCGAAGCAGAAAAGCCAGAAGGCGAATCCGGCGAATATCAACCCCGTGAGCGGCGTTACTGCGGTTGCCCAATTCGGATCGACGAAGTTGAGGCGAACGATGCCGAGAAGGTCGAACATGCTGATGATCGACACCAGCGATGTGTCCTTGAACATGCCGATGAAGGTGTTGACGATGCCAGGGATCACCAGCTTGATTGCCTGCGGCATGATGACCAACCGCATCTTCTGCCAGTAGCCCAACCCGAGCGAATCCGCCCCCTCGAACTGGCCCTTGGGAATAGCCTGCAGGCCGCCGCGGATGACTTCCGCCATATAGGCGGAGGCGAAGATCGATACCCCGATGATCGCGCGCAACAGCTTGTCCACGGTCCAGCCGGCCGGCAGGAAAAGCGGCAGCATGACGCTCGCCATGAACAGGACCGTTATCAGCGGCACGCCGCGGACGACTTCGATGAAAACGACGCAGAACGTCCGGATGACCGGCATCTGCGAGCGCCTTCCCAGCGCCAGGATGATGCCGAGCGGGAAGGAGACGGCGATGCCGACAAAAGAGAGCACCAGCGTCACCAGCAGCCCGCCCCAGAGTGGGGTCTCGACGATTTCCAGACCAAATCCGCCGTAAAGCAGAAAGAAGGAAACGATCGGAAGAACGCCGAAGAGCAGGAGGGCGTTGACGCCCTTGCGCGGCGCCGAGGGGATGAGCATCGGCACCAACAGGAGTACGAAAAGAATACCGACCAGCGTCGGGCGCCAGCGCTCGTCGAGCGGATAACGTCCAAAGATGAACTGGTCGAATTTGGCATTGACGAAGGCCCAGCATGCACCACTCCAGCCATCCGGCTGGATGCCACCCTGTACGGCAGTGGCGCAGAAGGTGCGGTCCGGACCGCTCCAAACCGCCTGCACGAAGAGCCAGTCGAGCGCGTGCAGGAGGGCCCAAACGACAAAGACCAGCGCCAGGATGGTAAGGACGATGTCCTTGGGCGTCGCAAGAAGGTTGCGGCGAATCCAAGCGACCGGGCCTTTCTCTGCTGAGGGCGGCGGCTCCGGCGCCAGTATGGCGGTTCTGACGAAAGCGTTGCTCATCTTACCTCTCCACCAGCGCCATCTTGGCATTGAACCAGTTCATTAACAGCGAAGTGACGACACTGAGGCTGAGGTAAATGACCATCCAGATGAGGATCACCTCGACAGCCTGACCTGTCTGGTTCAGCGTCGTGCTGCCGACCGCGACCAGATCGGCAAAACCGATGGCGATCGCCAGCGACGAGTTCTTGGTCAGATTGAGATACTGGCTGCTCAGCGGCGGAATGATGATGCGGAAGGCCTGCGGAATGACGACCAGCCGGGTGATCGACGAGGGGTGAAGCCCGAGTGCGCCTGCAGCTTCCGTCTGTCCCTTCGGCACGCCGCGAATGCCTGCGCGCACGATTTCAGCGATGAAGGCAGCGGTGTAGAAGGAAAGTGCAAGGAAGAGCGACATGAATTCCGGCCCGACGACGGAGCCGCCGGTGAGGTTGAACTTGCCCGCGATCGGATAGTCGAAGGAAAGCGGCGCGCCTGCGACCAGGAAGACGATAAGCGGCAGGCCGACCAGCAGCCCGAGCGAAGCCCAGATCGTATGGAACGGCTGACCTGTCGCCGCCTGCCGGCGATGCGCCCATCGGGCCGTGACGATAACGGCGATGATCGCGACGACGAAGGCGACGCCGACGAGCCAGAAAGTCTCGCCGAAAATCGGTTTGGGAAAGGAAAGGCCACGGTTGTTCAAATACGCTCCGAGCGGCAGATGCAGCGACTCGCGCGCATTCGGCAGAACCGCCAGAACGCCCGAATACCAGAAGAAGATGACAAGCAGCGGCGGGATGTTGCGGAAGACTTCGACATAAACCGTGCACAGCTTGGCAATCAGCCAGTTCCTCGACAGGCGGCCGATGCCGATGATGAAGCCGATGATGGTGGCGGTGATGATGCCGGTAACGGCGATCAGGATTGTATTCAGAAGGCCGACGACCAGCGCGCGGCCGTAGGTCGAATCACTCGAATAGGCGATCAGCGACTGACCGACCTCGAAGCCGGCACGGCCGTTCAGAAAGCCGAAGCCCGACGCGATGTTGGCGCGCGCCAGATTGACGGCAGTGTTGTGCGCAACCCACCAGACGAAGACGACCAGCAGGACGATGGTGAGAACCTGGAAGAAAATGCCCCGAATTGTCGGGTCGTAGAGCGCGGACTGAAAGCTCCAGCCGCCTCTGGATAAACGTGTTGAATCCAAAGCCTGGTGCGTCATGCTTGGCCAATTCCCCATTATGCTCCTTTTCGGAGCTTTTTTATTGGAGGAGGAAAGGCGGTCGCCCGCCTTTCCGTCGTCATACGTGACGCGCTCAGCGAACCGGCGGAGCGTACTGAATGCCGCCCTTGTTCCACAGGGCGTTGAGACCGCGCGCGATCTTGAGCGGGCTGCCCTGGCCGATGTTGCGCTCGAAGACTTCGCCGTAATTGCCGACGTTCTTTACGATGTTGTAAGCCCAGTCGTTGGTCAGGCCGAGATCGGTGCCGATCTTGGTATCCGCCTCGACGCCGAGGAAGCGCTTGATGTCAGGGTTCGGCGAGTTCTTCATGTCGTCGACATTGGCCTGGGTGATGCCGAATTCTTCAGCATTGATCATGGCATAGCCGACCCAGCTGACGATATCGAACCACTGGTCGTCACCTTGACGAACGGCCGGGGCGAGCGGTTCCTTGGAGATGATTTCCGGCAGGATCGCGTGTTCGTCCGGATTCTTCAGCGTCAGGCGCAGCGAATAGAGACCGGACTGGTCGGTGGTGTAGACGTCGCAACGGCCGGCATCATAGGCGGCGTTGACCTCGTCCAGCTTTTCGAAGACGACCGGATTGTACTGAAGGTTGTTCGCCTTGAAATAGTCGGCGAGGTTGAGCTCGGTGGTCGTGCCCGACTGGACGCACACGGATGCGCCGGAGAGTTCCAATGCCGACTTCACGTTGAGGCTCTTGCGGACCATGAAGCCCTGGCCGTCATAATAGTTGACGAAACGGAAGTTCAGGCCGAGTGCCGTATCGCGGTTGATCGACCAGGTCGTATTGCGGGCGAGCACGTCGATTTCGCCCGACTGTAGGGCAGGGAAGCGATTGGCGGCGCTGAGCGGGGTGAACTTCACCTTGGTAGGGTCGCCGAACACGGCCGAAGCGACAGCCTTGCAGAAGTCGACGTCGAAGCCCGCCCAGTTGCCGGAAGCGTCAGGCGCGGCGAAGCCGGCGAGGCCGGTGTTGACGCCGCACTGAATGAAACCCTTTGCCTTTACATCACCGAGAGTCGTGGCCGAAGCAGCCGAGGCGCCAAGAGCGAAAACTGCTGCGCCGATCGCGGCGGACAGAAGCTTGTTCTTCATTTTTTTCCCAACCTTTTCCGTTGTATTATATTTTCTTGTGGGGCGTTCCGGCGGAAAACTCTGCCACCCCCATCGTCTCGACACCCTCCCGGCGCGAGTACCCTATCACAGTCGCAAATGTCACCATGGTCAAGTGTCGCGATCAATAATTGCGGCAAAATTCAGCATTTTGCCGGATTGCGCCACATTCGAAGGCGGTTGGCTAGGAAATGAGCGCCCTATTGCGGAAAAATAACGCGAATTTAGAAAAACCCAGCGACTGCTGTCCCCCTCTTCGAGGGGTTGACCAGGCCGGTCGAGGGGTCCAAAAGTCTGATTTTGCGCCCCCCGCCAAAGGCTTTTTCCGACATGAAAGACAAAGACAGCTTGCTGCAGACCGCCGGCATCAATACCCGCCTGACCCATATCGGCAACGACCCCTTCGACTATCACGGCTTCGTCAATCCGCCGGTCGTGCATGCCTCGACGGTCCTGTTTCCGAATGCGGCGACGATGGACACGCGCTCGCAGAAATATACCTATGGAACGCGCGGTACGCCGACGACGGACACGCTCTGCAAAGCGATCGACGCGCTCGAAGGTTCGGCCGGCACGATCCTCGTTCCCTCGGGGCTGGCAGCGGTCACCATTCCGTTCCTCGGGTTCAGCGCCGCCGGCGATCACGCGCTGGTCGTCGATTCGGTTTATGGCCCGACCCGCCATTTCTGCGATACGATGCTGAAGCGGCTCGGCGTCGAGGTGGAATATTATGATCCCGCGATCGGCGCCGGCATCGAGGCGCTGTTCCGGCCGAACACCAAGATCGTCCATACCGAGGCTCCCGGCTCCAATACCTTCGAAATGCAGGATATCCCGGCAATCGCGGCCGTCGCGCATCGTCTCGGCGCCGTCGTCATGATGGACAATACCTGGGCAACGCCGCTCTATTTCAGGCCGCTCGATCACGGCGTCGATATCTCCATCCACGCGGCGACGAAATATCCGTCCGGCCATTCCGATATCCTGCTCGGAACGGTATCGGCCAATGGCAAGCACTGGGAGCGTCTCAAGGAGACGAACGGCGCCCTCGGCATCTGCGGCGCGCCCGACGATGCCTATCAGATCCTGCGCGGATTGCGCAGCATGGGCCTGCGCCTCGAGCGCCATTATGAAAGCGCCCTTGATATCGCCGAATGGCTGGAGGGCAGGGAGGATGTCGCCCGCGTGCTGCATCCGGCGCTGCCGAGCTTTCCCTCTCATACTATCTGGAAGCGCGATTTCAAGGGCGCCAGCGGTATCTTTTCCTTCGTGCTTGCCGCTGAGAGCCCCGAGAAATTCAAGGCGAAGGCCCATGCCTTCCTCGACGCGCTGAGGATTTTCGGTCTCGGCTATTCCTGGGGCGGCTTTGAAAGCCTCGCGCTGCACGCCAATCTGAACGACCGCAAGATCGCGAAGGCCCCGAAGGAGGGGCCCGTCATCCGGCTGCAGATCGGCCTTGAAGACGTGGCCGACCTGAAGGCCGATATCGAACGGGGTTTTGCGGCGGCAAGCGCCGTCTGAGCCATTGCGGCGTAAAACAGACACCTAAAGCGCAAGGAGCGGATCTGAAAGATCGCGACGCGCGCTTTAGGCGCTGCGGCCGCTTGCGGCGCCAGACAGCGTGCTATGAGCCCGGTAGCCATAGATCCAATCGAGATCGGCCGCCAGGCTTTGCGGCGACTTCAGGCCGAGCACCAGGTCGCGGCCGATCCGGATCGGCCCCTTCGCATGATAGGCAAATTTGTTGAAGGCGCCGCGCTGGCGAAGCTTTGCAATGCGCGGCATACGATGCCTCTCAAAGAGGCCCAGTGCCTCCGCCGCCGGGCGGTTCGAAAGAAAAGTGGCAAGTTCGTAGGCGTCTTCGATCGCCATGGCCGCTCCCTGAGCGGCAAAGGGCATCATCGCATGCGCGGCGTCGCCGATCAGAACCGTCCTTCGGCCGTCCTGCCACGCGCCCGATGTGGTTTCGAAGAGCGGCCAGAACGTCAGCTTCGGCTGTTTATCGAGCAGCGACACGATCGCGGTGTTCCAGCCGGAAAGCTGCGCCCGGAGCCGCGCGCACTGCTCTGCCGTCGGCTCGTTTCGCCAGGCCTGCGGCGCGGTATTGCCCGCGGTGATCGCCACCATGTTGATGCTGCCCGTCTCCTTCAGCGGATAGCAGACGAGATGCGCCGATCCGCCAAGGAAAGCCGAAACGCTTGTCCGGTCGAGAAAGCCCGGCGCCTCGCCTTCGGCAAGAGTGAAGCGGTAGGCGATGTTGCCGGAAAAACGCGGCAAGGGGCTGCCGGGTACGGATTGCCGGAGCTTCGACCAGACGCCGTCCGCGCCGATGACGACATCGGCGGCCCGCTCGACGGGCGGCGAATTCGAATCCATTCGCACACCAAGATGAAGCCGGCAGAGCGGATCGGCCTCGACCGCGGTGAGGAGCGCATTCTGCAATGTGGCGCGGTGCAGCACGCCATAGGGTGCCCCCCAGCGCTGCCGCGCGAATTTGCCGGCCGGTACAGCCGCAAGTTGGCGCAGCGAAGCGCCTGACATCAGCCGGATCGTCTCCGGTTCGAGCCAGACTTTTGAAAGTCCCTCGAGGACACCGAGTTCTGCCAGGATGCGGGAGGCGTTCGGCGAAACCTGCAAGCCGGCGCCGACTTCGACAAGCTCATCCGCCTGCTCGAAAATCTCCGAGCTGATGCCCCGCCGCGAAAGCGCAAGCGCAGCGGTCAGCCCGGCAATGCCGGCGCCGATGATGGCGGCATGTTCGACCGGCATTATCAGTCCGATCCGAATTCTGGACGGTTACGCCGCCTTCACGTGGAAAACGCAGCCGGCCGGATTGGTCTGGCTCGGTTTGAGAGAAGAATTATAACGGTAAAGCGTCGAGCAATAGGAACAGACCTTTTCATTGTCGTCGCCCATGTCGATGAAGATATGCGGATGGTCGAAAGGCACCGAAGCGCCGGTGCACATGAATTCCTTGACGCCGACTTCGATGACGCGGTGACCGCCGTCGTTCTGGAAGTGGGGAATGTTGTGGCCGGCCATGTCGCTCTCCGAATGCTTTGAAAGTGCGCGAACCTTATAAGCCTTCGCCGCAAATGTGTAGAGCCAAAGCGCTGCGCCGGGCACAGTTTTTACCCACATTCTGGCTTCCCGCCGAGAGGCGGCTCGACTATGGTCGCGCCAGAAGGAAGGCCCGATGAACCTGAATATACCTGCATTTTCAAGCTTCACCCATGACGGATTGAACATCGCTTTTTTCGACGAGGGCGATCCTTCCGGCTCGCCTGTCTTGCTGATCCATGGCTTTGCCTCGACGGCCAACGTCAACTGGGTGCATCCGGGCTGGCTGAAGACGTTAGGCGATGCCGGCTACCGGGTCGTCGCCATCGACAATCGCGGCCATGGCGCAAGCGACAAGCCGCACGACGCCGAAGCCTATCGCCCCTGGGTCATGGCCGGCGATGCGATCGCCTTGCTTGACCATCTCGGTATTCCCGAGGCCAATCTCATGGGCTATTCGATGGGCGCGCGCATCTCCGTCTTTGCGGCACTCGCCAATCCCCATCGCATCCGCTCGCTGGTGCTCGGCGGTCTCGGCATCGGCATGACCGATGGGGTCGGCGACTGGGACCCGATCGCCGATGCGTTGCTGGCTCCGTCGCTGGAGGTCGTGACGCATGACCGCGGCCGCATGTTCCGCGCCTTCGCCGAGCAGACGAAGAGCGACCGTACTGCGCTCGCCGCCTGCATACGCGGCTCGCGCGACCTTGTCGCTCGCTCCGATATGGGCAAGCTCGACATGCCAACCCTGATCGGTGTCGGCACCAAGGACGATATTGCCGGCTCTCCGCAGGAGTTGGCTGCCCTGATGCCCGAGGCCGAAGCGCTCGATATTCCCGGCCGTGATCACATGCTCGCCGTCGGCGACAAGGTTTTCAAGCAGGCGGTGCTGGCCTTCTACGCAAGGGTCGCTGAGGGGTGACATCATCGTGATGCCGAAAAACCATGCTAAAAAGCCATGGTGACGGCACCCATTTATGTTATGGGCGTTTTCCACTATATATGGGCATTCCGAAAACGGCATTCCGGCTGGCAACGAGGAGAGCGGCGATGGTCGCCAAGACAGATATTCGTGCTTTTGAGACAGGCCATCCGCTGAAGGTGATGGATCCCATCTGGGACAGCCTGCGCGAGGAAGCTCGGATCGCGGCCGAAAAAGACCCGGTTCTTGCCGCCTTTCTCTACTCGACGGTCATCAATTACCATTCGCTTGAGGAATGCGTCATCCACCGCATCTGCGAACGTCTCGACCATCCAGATATGCAGGCGAACCTGCTGCGTCAGACCTTCGAGGAAATGCTGCTCGACTGGCCGGAGTGGAGCTCCATTCTTCGCGTCGACATCCAGGCCATCTACGACCGCGATCCCGCCTGCCTGCGCTTCATGGAGGCGGTGCTTTATTTCAAAGGTTTCCATGCGCTGCAGACCCATCGTCTGGCCCACTGGCTGCTGAACCGCGGTCGGCGTGATTTTGCGCTCTATCTGCAGAGCCGTTCCTCCAGCGTCTTCCAGACCGACATCAATCCGGCCGCGCGTATCGGCAAAGGCATCTTCCTTGACCACGCCACCGGCCTCGTCGTCGGCGAGACGGCCGTCATCGGCGACAATGTTTCGATCCTGCATGGTGTGACGCTCGGCGGCACCGGCAAGGAGGGCGCCGATCGCCACCCAAAGATCGGCAGCGGCGTCATGATCGGCGCCGGCGCGAAGATCCTCGGCAATATCGAGATCGGTTACTGCTCGCGCGTTGCCGCAGGTTCCGTGGTGCTGAAAGCAGTGCCGCCGAAGAAGACGGTCGCAGGCGTTCCGGCCAAGGTCGTCGGCGAGGCCGGTTGTTCCGAGCCGTCGCGCAATATGGATCAGGTGATTGGCGCCGATATCTGAGCGCTAGATAAAGGGATGAGGGAAGGTCGGCGGGCACCGGGCGGGGACAGTCGTCGCCAAGTGGCAACCTTGCCTTTACACCGCTGCTTTTCGTGTGCAAGAAGCGGCCAAGCAAGACCGCTTACGGAGATGACAGAGTGAAGCCAGAAGAAATCAAGAAGCTCGACGCCTACTTCAAACGTACGCTCAACCCGCAGATCGTCGTCAAGGCGCGTCCGCGCAAGAATGATTCTGCGGAAGTCTATCTGGGCGAAGAATTTCTGGGCGTCGTCTATGTCGATGACGAAGACGGCGACCGCTCTTACAACTTTTCGATGGCGATCCTCGACGTCGATCTTTAATCGCGCGTGAGAGCTTGAAGTGGACCGGGCGGCGCCATCCGCCCGGTCATTTTTTTTGTTTTTTTGCTGTCGAATCAAAATTTCTTTAAAACGCATGGTTGTAGCATTGTGCTATATATTAGCAAAAACCGTTAAAGACGTACGTTCACCGGCGCGCTTGCTTTGTTTTGTCTCCGTAGCGCAACCTATAGATGTTTTGCGTCGCACAAGACTACTTGACTATTTGTGCGTTGCAGCTACCCTGACGGCACTAACAGCCCAAACGGAGGATGGCTCATGTTCAACTTTGACGATGCAAACAGGAAGAGCAAGGAAGCCGTCGACACGGCGCTGAGAACTTATTCCGACACGGCCAAGGGCTTTCAGGCGATCGCTGCCGAAGCCGCTGAATATTCGAAGAAATCCTTTCAGGATGCGGTGACGCACTTCGAAACCCTCGCCGGCGCCAAGAGCTTCGAGGCCGTCTTCGAGCTGCAGACCAGCTATGTCAAATCTGCCTATGAGAGCTTCGTCTCCGAAACGACCAAGCTCGGCGAAATGTACGCCGACCTCGCCAAGTCGGCCTACAAGCCCTACGAGGCTCCGATTGCCGCTGCCGTCGTCAAGACCACCAAGTCGGCGCAGCCGGCTGCGCCTGCCGCTGCGTGAACTGATCTTAACGGCGCAACCTGCGCTGCATATTGAAAATCGAGGACCGGCTACACATTTGTGGCCGGTCTTTTTGTTTCCTCTTTCGCTGCAACCTTCACATTCGACAGGCCGGGGACTTTTTTGGTCTTTCCCGTGCATGCCGGCATTTCTTGATTGCAGTGTCTGACAGGGGGCTTAAAATCGGCCTATTATGAACTAAGTTAGTGTTTCAGATATTCGGCGGGAAAAGCGCCCTCCCATGCTCCGCCGGATTGATCGAGGAATGAATGACAATGATCGCAAAGCCGATCCGGATGCAGAACGACAGCGAAAGGAACGGGGATAACGGAAATCGCGGAACCTCGGTCATCACGCGCACCAAGCCGAAGACCAAGAAGCCCAACCTCTATCGCGTGCTGCTTTTGAATGACGATTATACGCCAATGGAATTCGTCATTCATATTCTGGAGCGTTTTTTTCAGAAGGACCGTGAAAGTGCCACCCGCATCATGCTCCATGTCCACAATCACGGCGTCGGCGAGTGCGGAATATTCACATACGAGGTGGCGGAAACGAAGGTCAGCCAGGTGATGGACTTCGCCCGGCAGCACCAGCATCCGCTGCAATGCGTCATGGAAAAGAAGTGAGGATCTCAACGTGCCAACATTTTCGCCTAGCTTAGAGAAGGCGCTCCATCAGGCACTGACCTTTGCCAACGAGCGGCATCATGAATATGCGACGCTCGAGCATCTGCTGCTCGCACTGATCGATGATGCCGATGCGGCCGCGGTCATGGGCGCGTGCAATGTCGATCTCGACGCGCTGCGCAAGACGCTCGTCGAATATGTCGATAACGAACTGTCCAATCTGATCACGGGTTACGACGAGGATTCGAAGCCGACCTCCGGCTTCCAACGTGTCATCCAGCGGGCCGTCATCCATGTGCAATCGTCCGGTCGCGAGGAAGTGACCGGCGCCAACGTGCTCGTTGCGATCTTCGCCGAGCGCGAAAGCCATGCCGCCTATTTCCTGCAGGAACAGGAGATGACCCGCTACGATGCCGTCAACTACATCTCCCACGGCATCGGCAAGCGGCCAGGCGCGTCGGAGACCCGCACTCCGCGCGGCGCCGAGGAGGAGGCCGAGAGCAAGCCGACGGCGCGCGGCGGCGAGGAAGAGGGCGGTCCCAAAAAGCAGCAGGATGCGCTCAAGGCCTACTGCGTCAATCTCAACGAGAAGGCCAAGGGCGGCAAGATCGATCCGCTGATCGGCCGTCATGCCGAGGTCAACCGCACCATCCAGATCCTGTGCCGTCGTTCGAAGAACAACCCGCTCTATGTCGGTGATCCCGGCGTCGGCAAGACGGCGATAGCCGAAGGTCTTGCCAAGCGCATCGTCGAAGGGAAGGTTCCCGAGGCGCTCGCCGATGCGACGATCTTCTCGCTCGATATGGGCACGCTGCTTGCCGGCACACGCTACCGTGGCGACTTCGAGGAACGTCTGAAGCAGGTCGTCAAGGAGCTGGAAGAATATCCGGGCGCCGTCCTCTTCATCGACGAAATCCATACGGTGATCGGCGCCGGCGCCACCTCAGGCGGGGCGATGGATGCATCGAACTTGCTGAAGCCCGCGCTGTCATCCGGCGCCATCCGCTGCATCGGTTCGACCACCTACAAGGAATATCGCCAGTTCTTCGAGAAGGACCGGGCGCTGGTCCGTCGTTTCCAGAAGATCGACGTCAGCGAACCGTCGATCGATGACGCGATCGAGATCATGAAGGGCCTGAAGCCCTATTTCGAAGAGTATCATCATCTGCGTTATTCGAACGACGCCATCAAGTCGGCCGTCGAACTGTCGGCCCGCTACATCTCCGACCGCAAGTTGCCCGATAAGGCGATCGACGTGATCGACGAAACGGGTGCGGCCCAAATGCTGCTGCCGCCGTCAAAGCGCCGCAAGCTGATCACCGAGAAGGAGATCGAAGCGACCGTCGCCACGATGGCGCGCATTCCGCCGAAGACTGTCTCCAAGGACGACGAGGCGGTGCTTGCCAATCTCGAGCAGGAACTGCGTTCGGTGGTCTACGGACAGGACATCGCGATCGAAGCTCTTTCGACCTCGATCAAGCTGGCGCGTGCCGGCCTTCGCGAGCCGAACAAGCCGATTGGCGCCTATGTCTTCTCCGGTCCGACCGGCGTCGGCAAGACCGAGGTGGCAAAGCAGCTGGCAGCGTCGCTCGGCGTCGAGCTCCTGCGCTTCGACATGTCGGAATATATGGAGCGGCACACGGTCTCGCGTCTGCTCGGCGCACCTCCCGGCTATGTCGGCTTCGACCAGGGTGGCCTCTTGACCGATGGCGTCGACCAGCATCCGCATTGCGTGGTCCTGCTCGACGAAATCGAGAAGGCGCATCCGGATATCTACAACATCCTGCTGCAGGTCATGGACCATGGCACGCTGACCGACCATAATGGCAAGAAGATCGACTTCCGCAACGTCATCCTGATCATGACGACGAATGCGGGCGCCTCCGAAATGGCCAAGGCGGCGATCGGCTTCGGTTCGTCCAAGCGCACTGGCGAGGACGAGGAGGCGCTGACCCGTCTCTTCACGCCGGAATTCCGCAACCGTCTCGACGCGATCATTCCCTTCGCGGCGCTGCCGACGGCTGTCATTCACAAGGTCGTTCAGAAGTTCATCATGCAGCTGGAGGCCCAGCTTTCCGAAAGGAACGTCACCTTCGACCTGCATGAGGATGCGATCGCCTGGCTTGCAGAAAAGGGTTACGACGAGAAGATGGGCGCCCGCCCGCTGGCCCGGGTGATCCAGGACACGATCAAGAAGCCGCTCGCCAACGAAATCCTCTTCGGCAAGCTGAAGAAGGGCGGCGTCGTCAACGTCACCGTCGGCCCGAAGGAAGATGGCAAGCCCGGCATTCTGCTGGAAGCCATTCCGGATACGGCGCCGATCAAGCCGAAACCCGAGGCCGAGGTCGTGCATCCCGAAGCTGACGACGAGGATGATGGCGAGCTGAAGACGAAGACGGCCCGCAAGACCCGCGCCAAGACGGTCCCGCAGGCCGAGCCCGAAGTCCGCGACGCACCGAAGAAGGGAAGCACGGTTCCCAAGGTTCCGCGCAAGAAGTGAGGGCTCGTCACCGAATTGGAAAAGGCCGCGTCACCCGCGGCCTTTTTTGTTTCCCTCGTTGGCAGAGATCCGCGTTACGCCAGGGCCGCCCGGATTTTTTCGGCATTGGCGGCGAGTACCGCGCCGTCTTCCATCTTGCCGGAATGCGGCTTGAGCGCCACGCCCTCATGGCGGGGGATGATGTGGAAATGCAGATGGAACACCGTTTGTCCAGCCGCCGGTTCGTTGAACTGGGCGATGAACACGCCATCGGCGTCGAAAACTTCCTGAACCGCCTGGGCGACCTTTTGAACGACGGTAATGGCATGGACGAGGGTGGCGGGATCGGCATCGAGGATATTGCGCGAAGGCGCCTTCGGAACGACGAGCACGTGGCCCGGCGCCTGCGGCATCACATCCATGAAGGCGAGCGTATGCTGGTCCTCGTAGATTCGGTGCGAGGGAATTTCGCCGCGCAAGATCTTGGCGAAGATATTGTTGTCGTCATAAGCGCTGGTCATCGCGAAATCTCCTCACGTTCCATTGATCGGGTAGCGCGCTCGGCGGGGCGGCGTCAATCCTCCTGCTGACGCTCACCCTTGCGGAAGGGGCTGTGTTCGGCCAGCACCTCGCTCATATGTTCGACATCGGCACGCTCGCGCGCGAGATAATCGCCGATCGCGCGGCGCAGTCCGGCATGAGCGACATAATGAGCGGAGTGCGTCGTCACCGGCAGGTAGCCGCGGGCGAGCTTATGTTCGCCCTGCGCCCCGGCCTCGACCCGTTTCAACCCTTTCGCCAGGGCGAAGTCGATCGCCTGGTGATAGCAGACCTCGAAATGCAGGAAGGGGTGGTCCTCAATGCAGCCCCAGTGACGGCCGTAGAGCGTATCGCCGCCGATGAAATTGATCGCGCCGGCAATATAGCGCCCGTCGCGCTTGGCCATGACGAGCAAGATATCGTCGGCCATGCGCTCGCCGATCAGCGAGTAGAATTTGCGGGTGAGATAGGGCCGGCCCCATTTGCGGCCGCCGGTATCCATGTAGAATTTGAAGAACTGGTCCCAGATCCGCTCCGTCAGATCGCGGCCGGTCAGCCAATCGACGCTGATCCCGTTCTCGAGCGCGGCGCGGCGCTCCTTGCGCAATGCTTTGCGTTTGCGCGAAGCGAGCGTTTCGAGAAACTCGTCGTGATTGGCGTAGCCGTCATTGATGAAATGGAACTGCTGGTCGGTGCGGTGCAGATAGCCATCCATCTCGAAGACGCCGATCTCTTCATCAGGGACGAAGGTAATATGGGCCGAGGAAACACCGAGCCGGCGCACGACCTCTTTCAGGCTTTCGGCGATCGCGCTCTGGATCGGCAATCGCTGCAGCCCTTCGGCGACGAGAAGACGCGGCCCCGTCGCCGGCGTGAACGGGATCGAGCACTGCAGCTTGGGATAATAGCGCCCGCCGGCCCGCTCGAAGGCGTCGGCCCAGCCATGGTCGAAGACATATTCCCCTTGGCTGTGGCTTTTGAGATAGCCGGGCAGGGCGCCGATCAGCTCGCCGCGATCGGTTTCGAGCAGCAGGTGATGGCCGAGCCAGCCGGTTTCGGCGGCGGCCGAGCCGGATTCCTCCAGCGACGATAAAAAAGCGTGCGAGACGAAGGGATTGTAGGCAAGCGTGCTGCAAGTCTTCGACGCCCCGGAAAGCCTGGACCAGCTCTCCGGGGAAATCGCGGTGAAGGAGCGTTCTACGCGAATGGATAGTTCATCGGTCATGGGGCAAATGCGAAGCCTGTGGGGAGGGGACGGTTCGGCTCTACCTCAGTCTGCGCATGATCTTGGCCAAAAAGCGAGCATCAAACGGCCTCGCGCGGATCGAAGCCTTCGAAGGTCATCTGGTCGGCGTTTTGAAATGTACGCCGGCATGCCTCTTCGTCACGCACCGTCCAGGTGATTACAGGCAAGCCCTTTTCGCGTTCGCCTGTGATGAAGGCATTCGGCAGATCGCCATAATAATAGGAGATGAAATCCAAACCGATCTCCATCGCCTGCGCATGTGTTCTGAACTGCTCCGGCGTATTGCCGTCGGCCGTCAATCCGAGCGGGTAGGGTGCATCAAGCGCCTTCAGATCGCGCAGCAGCCAATGGTCGAAGCTCATCAGCGCCACCTTGCCTTCATAGCCTTCGAGTACTTCGAGCACGGATTCGGCAAAACCCTCGTCGTCGGCCTCACGGCCCTTCAGCTCCAGCACCAGCGGCACCTTGCCCTTGACGAGGTCTAGGAGCTGGCGGAGCGTCGGCACCTTGTCGCCCGTGCCGCCGACGGCGATCAGCCCGAGTTCCCTGGAGGTGCGCTCGCGGACGTCGCCGTTCAGATTGCACAGACGCTGAAGATCCTCGTCATGAAAGATGATCGGTACGCCGTCGGAGGCGTAATGCAGGTCGCATTCGATCGCAAAGCCGGCTTCGACCGCGCGCGAGAAGGCCGAAAGCGTATTTTCCCAGACAAGCTTATTCAGGTCATGATAGCCGCGATGGGCGACCGGCACGTCCTTGATCCAGTCCGCATTGGTCATTCTGCGATTTCCATGATAGCGTCGATCTCGACGGCGGCGTTGAGCGGCAGAGCGGCCATGCCGACGGCGGCGCGCGCATGTTTGCCGGCCTCGCCGAGCACACCGGCAATCAGGTTCGAGGCGCCGTTGATGACGAGATGCTGCTCGATGAAGTCGGGCGCCGAGGCGACGAATCCGTTCAGCTTGATGACGCGCCGGATGCGGCCGAGGTCGCCGCCGAGCGCAGCTTTGGCCTGGGCGAGGATGTTGATGGCGCAGAGCTCGGCCCCACGCTGGCCGCTCGCAACGTCGACCGTTTTGCCGAGATGGCCGGATACCGCGACCTTGCCCCCTTCGAGCGGCAGCTGTCCGGAGATGTAGAGAAGATTGCCGCTGATCACATACGGAACGTAGTTTGCGGCAGGTGCCGCAGCTTCAGGCAGGGTTATCCCCATCTCGCTCAGGCGCGCAGCAATTTCATTGGACATTTTCGTCTCCGCTTTTGTTGTCAATGTTTCAAAAATTATGCATCAAGACTAGAATCTTTAATATGACAGCTTCGAGCCTCGATTTGGCCGAAAGCTTTCTTATAACATCGCGGCCGAGTCCAACAGGAGTGAATGAATGTTCCGATCGAGTCTAGCCGCTCTGCTTCTCGCCGGCCTTTCCGCCCATGCATGGGCGGCTGCGCCTGCGGCAAGTGCTGCGATCGCGACCGGCCTCGTCGCCCATCGCGCGGTCTACGATCTGGAATTGAAGGACGCGTCGGACCGCTCCGGCATCGCCTCCATGTACGGCCGCATGGTCTATGAATTCGACGGCAGCTATTGCCAGGGCTTCACTACAAATTTCCGCTTCGTGACGCAGATCGATACCGGCGACAGCGTGCGCGTCAGCGATCAGCAGACAAAGACCTTCGAGAACCTGAAGGACCGCAAGTTTACCTTCGACACCAAATCCTTCACCGACGACCAACTCGACAAGGAGGTCAACGGCGCGGCCGAAAATCAGGCCGATGGCGTCAAGGTCGATCTCAAGCAGCCGGCGAGCCGCGAGCTGCAGCTTGGCGAAAGCCGCTTTCCGACAGAGCATATGCTCGATGTGATCCAGAACGCCAAGGAGGGAAAACGTTTCTTCGAAGCCCGCGTTTTCGACGGTTCCGATGACGGCGACAAGTCGCTGGTGACGACGACGATCGTCGGCAAGCAGGAAACGCCCGCTGCCGAGGAAGCCGACGCCGGCAATGCCGGCGCCTTCTCGAAGACAGCCTTCTGGCCGGTGACCATTGCCTATTTCAACGAGAATGCAAAATCGGATTCGGTGCCGGTCTATCGCATGTCGTTCAAGCTCTACGAGAACGGCATCACCCGCGACCTGACGATGGATTATGGCGATTTCGTCCTGACCGGGAAGCTTGCCAAGCTCGAGCTGCTCGATCACAAGGCTGAGGTCTGCAAGTAGGCCGCAGCTCCAGCGATCGGAAAACGCCGGGCTCGCCGATCAGCAACGGTCAAAGTGCCGTCAGCAAGCTGATCTTCCGCTGCGATGACGTCAATTGTTGTCCTGCATAGGGCGTTGGATCGGTTTTTCCAGCATGGGCCTTGCTTTCGTGCCAATTCGAATGTATGGGCACCGGCATTCCACACGTAAGGCATGGGATCGCCCGGGAGAAATCCGGGCTGTTCCGCCGGTGGCATTCTCGAAGAGGGTGCTGTTCGTCTTGCGGAGGTTCAACCGGAAAAGGAGTAACAAGGCATGGCATTGCCTGATTTTTCTATGCGTCAGCTTCTTGAAGCAGGCGTCCACTTCGGCCACCAGACCCATCGCTGGAACCCGAAGATGAAGCCGTATATCTTCGGCGATCGCAACAACATCCACATCATCGACCTGGCCCAGACCGTTCCGATGCTGTCGCGCGCCCTCCAGGTCGTCAGCGACACCGTCGCCCGCGGCGGCCGCGTTCTCTTCGTCGGCACCAAGCGCCAGGCGTCCGAGATCATAGCCGACAGCGCCAAGCGCTCGGCCCAGTACTACGTCAACTCGCGCTGGCTCGGCGGCATGATGACGAACTGGAAGACGATCTCCAACTCGATCCAGCGCCTGCGCAAGCTCGACGAGATCCTCAATGGCGAAGCGCAGGGCTTCACCAAGAAGGAACGCCTGAACCTCGAGCGCGAGCGTGAAAAGCTCGACAAGGCTCTCGGCGGTATCCGCGATATGGGCGGCACGCCCGACCTGATGTTCATCATCGACACCAACAAGGAAAAGATCGCGATCGACGAAGCCAAGCGCCTCGGCATCCCGGTCGTCGCCATCATCGATTCGAACTGCGATCCGGACCTGATCGACTATCCGATCCCGGGCAACGACGACGCATCGCGCGCCATCGCCCTGTATTGCGAGCTGATCTCCCGCGCTGCCATCGACGGCATTGCGCGCCAGCAGAGCTCTTCCGGCCGTGATCTCGGCGCATCCTCCGAAGTTCCGGTCGAGCCGGCTCTCGAGGAAGCAGCCGAAGGCTGATGAAGGCGGGCGGAGACAAAACTCCGTCAAAGCTTGCAGACTGGGAAGGCCGCTCGCGACTCATCGAAGTTCGGCGGCCTTACCTGTTTCAAGGCGGAGGCGTCAGGCGCTCCGTCAGTAAAGTTTCGTTATGGCGCGTCTTCATCACGCTGTCATACATACAGGTACATTTCGTGCCTCAATCCGGTGCCGCGCCGCTTTGCGGTCCACCGTTTGAACCGACAAGAGGAAGATAATGAGCGAGATTACGGCTGCAATGGTGAAGGAACTGCGCGAAAAGACCGGCGCAGGCATGATGGACTGCAAGAAGGCTCTTGCTGAAACCGGCGGCGACATGGAAGCGGCGATCGACTGGCTGCGCGCCAAGGGCATCGCCAAGGCTGACAAGAAGTCCGGCCGTACCGCCGCCGAAGGCCTCGTCGGCGTTTCGAGCGAAGGCACGAAGGCCGTCGTCGTCGAAGTCAACTCCGAAACCGACTTCGTCGCCCGTAATGATGCCTTCCAGGATCTCGTCCGCGGCATCGCCAAGGTCGCCGTCTCGACGAACGGCACTGTCGAGGCCGTCGGCGCTGCGACCTACCCGGCATCCGGCAAGTCCGTTTCCGACACCATCAAGGATGCGATCGCAACGATCGGCGAGAACATGAACCTGCGCCGTTCGATCGCTCTCTCCGTCGAGGACGGCGTCGTCGCCACCTATATCCACAATGCGGTTTCCGACGGCCTTGGTAAGCTCGGCGTTCTCGTGGCGCTGAAGTCGACCGGTGACAAGGAAGCCCTGAACGCAATCGGCCGCCAGGTCGCCATGCACATTGCTGCGACCGCGCCGCTGGCGATCCGCCCGGAGGAGGTCGATGCCGCCGTCGCCGAACGCGAGCGCAACGTCTTCATCGAGCAGTCGCGCGCTTCGGGCAAACCCGACAACATCATCGAAAAGATGGTCGAAGGCCGCATGCGCAAGTTCTTCGAGGAAGTCGCTCTTCTCTCGCAGTCTTTCGTCATCAATCCCGATCTCACCGTCGCAGCCGCCATCAAGGAAGCTGAAAAGGCCGTCGGCGCCCCGATCGAAGTTGCCGGCATGGCACGTCTCCTGCTCGGCGAAGGCGTCGAGAAGGAAGAGACCGATTTCGCGGCTGAAGTCGCGGCTGCCGTCAAGGGTTGATCTTTCAGCCATAATTGGGAAAACGCCAGGGCATCGCGTGACAACGCGGTGCCCTTCGTGTATCGGGCATTCACGGCAATTTACGAGGAGCCAAGATGTCTTTAGAGCCTGTCTATAAACGCGTTCTGCTCAAGGCTTCCGGCGAAGCGCTCATGGGTGGCCAGGGCTTCGGGATCGATGTCGCGGTGGCGGACCGCATTGCATCCGATATCGCCGAGGCAAGGCATATGGGCGTGGAAGTCGGCGTCGTCGTCGGTGGCGGCAATATCTTCCGCGGTGTCGCAGTCGCATCCAAAGGCGGCGACCGGGTGACCGGCGACCATATGGGCATGCTCGGCACCATCATCAACGCGCTCGCGCTGGCAACCTCGCTGCGCAAGCTGAACATCGATACGGTGGTGCTTTCGGCCATCTCCATGCCGGAGATCTGCGAGAGCTTCTCGCAGCGAGCGACCCTTTATCATCTGTCGATGGGACGCGTGGTGATCTTTGCCGGCGGCACCGGCAATCCCTTCTTCACCACCGATTCCGCCGCAGCACTGCGCGCCGCCGAAATGGGCGCGCAAGCGATCTTCAAGGGCACGCAGGTGGACGGCATCTACACCGCCGACCCGAAGAAATATCCCGATGCGACCCGCTTCGACCGCCTGACCCACCAGGAGGTGCTGGACAGGGGGCTTGCGGTGATGGACGTTGCCGCCGTGGCGCTTGCCAGGGAAAATTCCATTCCGATCATCGTCTTCTCGATCCACGAGAAGGGTGGTTTTGCTGAAATCTTGACGGGCGGTGGCCTCAAGACCATCGTCTCCGACAACTGATACAAGCTGCGCCGCGGTTTCGGCGCAGCCCTCGCTAGAACATGGTTGAGCTTTAGGTCCGGTTGGCCTGAAATCTGAAACATGTTCTACATTAAAGAATTAGAGCATGAGACGTCCCGAAAACCGCTGACTTTTCGGCATCGCTCTAAACGGGAGCATCGACATGAGTGAAGGTATCGATATCAAGGAACTGAAGCGCCGGATGGACGGCGCGGTCTCTGCATTCAAGAGCGACATCGCATCGTTGCGCACCGGCCGTGCTTCGGCCAACATCCTCGATCCGGTGACGATCGAGGCCTATGGTTCGCGCGTGCCCTTGAACCAGGTCGCCAACATCACCGTGCCCGAGCCGCGCATGCTGACGGTTTCCGTCTGGGACAAGTCGATGGTCAGCGCCGTCGAACGTGGCATCCGCGAATCCAATCTGGGCCTCAACCCGATCGTCGACGGCCAGAGCCTGCGCATTCCGTTGCCGGAGCTGAACGAGGAGCGCCGCAAGTCGCTCGTCAAGGTGGCGCACGACTATGCCGAAAAGAGCAAGGTCGCGATTCGCCATGTCCGCCGCGACGGCATGGACGGACTCAAGAAAGCCGAAAAGGACGGTGCAATCGGCCAGGACGAGAGCCGTGCGCAGTCCGAACGCGTACAGAAGATGACGGACGAGACGATTTCCGAAATCGACCGCTTGCTTGGCGAGAAGGAAAAGGAAATCATGCAGGTCTAGTGGACCTGTGCCTTTGCCTGGAAAGACCGGACGGGAAATGTCGGAATCTGTATTTGTGACTGTGCCAGAGCATGTTGCCATCATCATGGACGGCAATGGCCGTTGGGCCAAGCAGCGCGGCTTGCCGCGCACGATGGGCCATCGCAAGGGTGTCGAGGCCGTACGCGAGACAGTCCGCGCCGCCGGTGCGGCCGGCATAAAATATCTCACCCTCTTCGCCTTCTCCTCGGAGAATTGGCGCCGGCCCGAAGCCGAGGTTTCCGATCTGCTCGGTCTGCTCAAGGCTTTCATTCGTCGCGACCTGGCCGAGCTTCATCGTCAGAATGTGCGCATCAAGGTGATCGGCGACCGCCACAGCCTGCGCAGCGACATTCTCGGCCTGCTGCTGGAGGCGGAGGAGACCACCAGGGACAACACGGCGCTGACGCTGGTCATCGCCTTCAATTACGGCTCGCGCGATGAAATCTCGCGCGCCGTGGTGAGTCTGGCGAAGGACGTCGAGTCCGGCCGCCTGCGGGCACAGGACATCACCCCCGCGCTGATCAACGCCCGTCTCGACACGGCGGGCATCCCCGATCCGGATCTCATCATCCGCACCAGCGGCGAGGAACGGCTTTCCAACTTCCTGCTTTGGCAGGCCGCCTATTCGGAATTCATCTTCGTCCCGGAATACTGGCCCGATTTCAGCCCGGAGATTTTCCGCTCGGCGCTGGAAAAATTCGCCTCCCGCGACCGGCGCTTCGGCGGCCTGTCATCGCAGGCAGCTGCGGTCGGCACCTGATGCAGAGGGAATTGAAGCTCCGCATCGTTTCAGGATTGATTCTCGCGGTCATCGTTCTCGTCGCCACCTGGTATGGCGGCCCTGCCTTTCGCACCCTGGCGACGGTGATTGGCCTGCTGATCTATTATGAATGGTCTAAGATAACCGGCATTGCGCGGGATTGGGTCGCCAATGTGGTCGGCTGGATCGGCGAAGCGGCGGTCGCCTTCCTCGTGCTTGTCGGCAATTTCGAATTCGCCGCCGGCATGCTGGCCGGGGTCACCGCCGTCGGCATAGCCCTGATCATTCTGCACGGCACGAGTCGCTGGCTGCCTGTCGGCCTCTTCTATGCCGGCGCCACGGGCCTGGCACTCGCCGCGATCAGAAGCGACGACCAGCCCGGTCTTTACGCCATGCTTTTCGTCTTTGCTGTCGTCTGGGCGACCGATATCCTTGCCTATTTCGTCGGCAGGAGGCTCCGCGGACCGAAGCTTGCCCCATCGATCTCCCCGGGAAAGACATGGTCTGGTGCAATCGGGGGCGCCGTTTCTGCGGTCGCAGCGGGCATCCTTCTCGCCTATTTCCTCTTTCCGGGCGCCGAAGTCGCCGCCGCCGGCGTGGCGCTCATCCTGTCGATCTGCAGCCAGTCGGGCGATCTTTTCGAATCCTTCATCAAGCGAAAATTCGGCGTCAAGGATTCGAGCCGTCTTATTCCGGGCCATGGCGGCGTCATGGACCGCGTCGACGGGCTGATTTTCGCCTGTTTTGCGGCGTTCTTGCTTGCTACACTGTTTTCCCTGATAAAGGGGGCTGGCATGACGTCGCTCGGAGCGGCATTGTTCGGCCTCTGATGACGCGGCAGCCTGACGGAAGGAACCCATGGACGCGATGACCGGCATATACGCATTTGTGATGGGGAACATCGTCACCTTCATCCTGGTGCTCTCGCTGCTCGTCTTCGTGCATGAGATGGGCCATTACCTTGTCGGGCGCTGGAGCGGCATTCGTATCCTTGCCTTTTCGGTCGGGTTCGGTCCCGAGCTGTTCGGCTTCACCGACCGTCATGGAACACGCTGGAAGATCTCCGTGATCCCGCTTGGCGGTTACGTCCGCTTCTTCGGCGACGAGGATGCGTCGAGCAAACCGGACAGCGACAAGCTTGCCGCCATGTCCGAGGAGGAGAGGGCGCGCTCCTTTGCCGGCGCCAAGCTGTGGAAACGTGCCGCGACTGTCGCAGCCGGTCCGATCGCCAATTTTCTGCTGGCGATCGCCATCTTCACTGTTCTCTTCACCGTCTATGGCCGCATGATCGCCGACCCGGTCGTTGCCGAGGTCAAGCCGGAGAGCTCGGCGGCCGCGGCCGGCATCCTTCCCGGCGACCTCCTGGTTGCCCTCGATGGCGGCAAGGTCGAGACGTTTGAAGATGTGCGCCGCTATGTCGGCATGCGCCCCGGCCAGAGGATTGTCGTCACAGTCGAGCGCGGCGGCCAGAAGCTCGATGTGCCGATGGTGCCGCAGCGCGTCGACCAGACCGATCAGTTCGGCAACAAGATGGAAGTCGGTCAGATCGGCATCGCTACCGACAAGAACTCCGGCAATTTCCGGCTGCAGACCTACACGCCGCTCCAGGCGCTGCGTGAGGGCGTGATCGCCAGCGGGCAAATCGTCACGGACACCTTCAAATATATCGGCAACATCTTCAGCGGATCAATGCGGGCTGATCAACTGGGCGGGCCGATCCGTGTGGCGCAGGCTACCGGCCAGATGGCGAAGCTTGGCCTGGGGGCAGTGTTGCAGCTTGCTGCGGTGCTGTCGGTTTCGATCGGATTGCTTAACCTGATGCCGGTTCCGGTACTTGATGGTGGCCACCTGATGTTCTATGCGGTGGAAGCGGTCAGAGGAAAACCGCTGGGTGCCAAGGCCCAGGAAATTGCATTTCGTATAGGCCTGGCAATGATATTGACATTGATGGTTTTCACGACCTGGAACGACATCACCCTGAGCTGAGGGTAAACGCGTAAGGCAAGGGAATTACTATTTATTTACGATGTTTCAAGGCTGTAGTGGCGAATGGGTCACGCTTGGAAATGAAGTAAACAGAAATTAACGCCCTCCCTTGCTTGTATGTCAAAAGCGGGTAAAACGACACACGTGACCGGAATCGGGTTCTCCCGGGGACGGGGACGAGGGAAAAAAGGTAATAGGTGAAATGAAGGCTGGTTCAAAGTTTTTGAACGCAGTATCGGCGGTTGCGCTGTCTGCTAGTGTTGTTGCTTCGGGCGCAGGTGCTTTGACGTTCGTTTCCGCTACGGCCGCTGAGGCCGCGGTCATCCAGCGCATCGATGTGCGTGGCGCAAGCCGCGTCGGCGCGGAAGCTGTCCGGTCGAACCTCACCATCACGCCGGGCAAGAGTTTCTCGAACACTGATATCGATAACTCGGTCAAACAGCTTTACGGCACGGGCTACTTCTCCGATGTGAAGATTTCGGTTTCCGGCGGCACGCTCGTCGTCAACGTCCAGGAGGCCCAGCTCGTCAATCAGGTCGTCTTCAACGGCAACCGCAAGATCAAGGACGACAAGCTCGCGACGATCGTCCAGACGCATGCTGCCGGTCCTTACAGCGACACGCAGATCCAGTCCGACATCCAGGCGATCAAGGATGCCTATGCCGCCACCGGCCGCAGCGAAGTCGAAGTGACGACGCAGGTGGTGCCGCTCGGCGAGGGCCGCGTCAATCTCGCCTTTGTCATCAACGAGGGCGATCGCACCAAGATCGATTCGATCAATTTCGTCGGCAACAATGCCTACAGCGCCGGTCGTCTGGCTGCCGTCATCAATACCAAGCGTTCGAACTTCCTTTCGTTCCTGACCCGCAAGGACGTCTACAACGAAGACAAGCTTCACGCCGACGAGGAAGCGCTGCGCCAGTTCTATTACAATCGCGGCTATGCCGACATGCGCATCGTCTCTTCCGATGCCAGCTTCGACGAGGCGACCAACAAATACACGCTCACCTTCAACATCGAGGAAGGTCAGCGCTACGACTTCGGACCGGTGACCGTCCAGTCGACCGTCGAAGGTGTTGGCTCCGATCAGCTGCTGCCGCTGGTGCGCACGAAGGAAGGTCACGTCTATAGCGCCAAGGAAGTGCAGAAGTCGATCGAAGCGATCTCTGATCAGGTTGCGTCGGCCGGTTATCCCTTTGCGCGCGTCACACCGCGCGGTAACCGCGACCTCAACAACAACACGATCGGCGTCGAATATCTCGTCGACCAGGGCGAGCGCGCCTATGTGGAGCGCATCGAGATCCGCGGCAACAGCCGTACGCGCGACTACGTCATCCGCCGCGAATTTGACATGAGCGAAGGTGACGCCTTCAATCAGCAGATGATCACCAAGGCCAAGCGTCGTCTGGAGGCGCTCGGTTACTTCTCTTCCGTCAATATCTCCACGCAGCCGGGCAGCTCCCCCGATCGTGTCGTGGTGGTGGTCGACGTGCAGGATCAGTCGACCGGTTCGTTCGGTGTCGGCGCGGGTTATGCCGCCGGCGGCGACGGTCTGCTGCTCGAAGCATCGATCGAAGAAAAGAACTTCCTTGGCCGCGGTCAGTACATCCGCATCTCGGCCGGCGGCGGTCAGGAAGGCTCGCGCGCCTACGGCGTCAGCTTCACCGAACCCTATTTCCTCGGCTACCGCCTGGCGGCGGGCTTCGACGTCAACCACAGTGAAACGTCGAGCAACGACAATTACGACTACCAGGAAACCAGCGTCGTTCTGCGCGTCACGGCGCCGATCACCGAAGATCTGGCGACGACTTTCCGCTATAACTACAAGCAGATGAAGTACGACGCTGACAACAGCGATCTTTCCGATCTGTCCGCTCCGTATCAGCACCTCGTTGAGGACAGCCCGTGGACACGTTCCTCCGTCTCGCAGACGCTGACCTACAACACGCTCGATGACACTGTTCTGCCGCGCGAAGGCATCTACGCGACGGCGACGCAGGAAATTGCCGGCCTCGGTGGCGACTCGCAGTTCTATAAGATCTACGGCAAGGCCCGCTACTACCACCTGCTTGCTGATGATGCCGATATCATCGGCTCGGTTTCGGCCTCGGCGGGTTATGTCGTCGGCTTCGGTGAGCACCTGAATGTCTTCGACCAGTTCACGCTGACCAATGGCGACATTCGCGGTTTCGAGAACAAGGGTATCGGCCCACGCGTCAGGGGTGACAACGACGATCCGCTGGGCGGCACAACGTACTTCACCGCATCGGCCGAAGCGACGTTCCCGATGCCGGGCTTCCCGCGCGACTTCAACCTGCGCGGCGCGGTCTTCGCCGATGCCGGCACGTTGTTCGGCAACGACGTTGACCTGAGGGGCGACGGCATTGAGGGCGAAGACGCCTCGCTGCGCGCCTCCGTCGGTGTCGGCGTCGTCTGGCAGTCTCCTTTCGGTGCATTGCGTCTGGATTACGCAATCCCGGTTCTCAAGGAAGACTTCGACAAGACGCAGAACTTCAAGTTTGGCATCAACAACCAATTCTGATATCGGCAGTCCGGAACTGTAAGACTCAATTCCGTTCTGGAGCATTGCCGATGGAGCAAAACGGTTTTTTTCTGCCCCATGAAGGTCTGAGGCTCGCTGAGCTGGCAGAGTTTCTTGGGGCAGAACTCGCCAATTCCGATCATGCCGATGTTATCGTCAAGTCTGTCGCCCCCATCAGCCGGGCGCGGGCTGGCGATGTCTGTTATATCCTGTCGCGCCGTAACCGGGAGGAGTTTGCGACATGCGAGGCCTCGGCGGTGATCTGCGACAAAGCGCTTGCCGATCTCGTTCCTCCGCATCTTCCGGTTATCTTTTCGTCCAATCCGCATGCTGCCTTCGCAATGGCGGGAGGCTTGTTCTACCCCGCAGCATTGCGTCCGGTCGCTCTTTCGGGTGAAAGCGAGATTGCTCCGAGCGCGATCATCGATCAGAGCGCCAAACTTGAAAAGGGCGTGATCGTCGAACCGTTGGCCGTGATTGGTGCGCATGCCAAGATCGGGACGGGAACGCGCATCGGCGCGAACAGCGTCATTGGCCCGAATGTCAAGATCGGCCGGGATTGTTCGATTGCGGCTGGAGCGAGCATTCTTTGCGCGCTGATCGGCAATGGCGTCATCCTCCACAATGGCGTTCGGATCGGCCAGGATGGTTTTGGTTATGCACCGGGGCCGCGCGGCATGATCAAGATCGTTCAGATCGGCCGGGTGATTATCCAGGACAATGTCGAGATCGGCGCCAACACCACCGTCGACCGCGGCGCCATGGACGACACTGTGATCGGCGAGGGGACAAAAATCGACAATCAGGTCCAGATTGGCCACAACGTCCAGATCGGCCGCCATTGCGCCATCGTTTCGCAGGTCGGCATCGCCGGCAGCACGAAGATCGGCAATGGCGTGCAGATCGGCGGCCAGGTGGGAATCAAGGGGCATGTGACGATCGGTGACGGCGTGCAGATCGCTGCCAAAAGCGGTATCATGACCGACCTTGCCGCCGGCGGACAATATGGCGGTGTCCCTGCACGTCCGCTAAAAGACTATCTGAGAGAGGCCGCGCAACAGGTGTCGAAGTCCAAGTTGCGCGGGAGGAACCCTGGAGGCAAGCAAGATGACTGAGGAAGCCACGACGACGCTTTCTTCGGCTGATATTTCCGAAATCATGAAGCTGCTGCCGCATCGCTATCCGTTTCTCATGGTCGACAAGATCATCGAGATCGACGGCGACAACGCGGCGATCGGCATCAAGAACGTCACGGTGAACGAGCCGCATTTCACCGGCCATTTTCCCGAAGCGCCGATCATGCCCGGGGTTTTGCTGATCGAGGGCATGGCGCAGACGGCGGGCGCCATCTGCGCCAAGAAGGAAGGGCAGACCGGCAACCTCGTCTACTTCATGACCATCGAGAATGCGCGCTTCCGCAAGCCGGTCGTGCCCGGCGACCGCGTCGAATTCCACGTGAAGAAGCACAAGCAGCGTGGCAATATCTGGAAATTCCATTGCGACGCCAAGGTCGACGGCGCACTTGTCGCCGAAGCCGATATCGGCGCGATGATCGTTCGTAAGGATCAGGCATGAGCAATATCGCCGAAAGCGCCCGTATTCATCCGATGGCTGTCGTCGAAGACGGAGCTACCATCGGCGAGGGCGTCAAAATCGGTCCTTTCTGCCATGTCGGGCCGCATGTTGTCCTGCATGCGAATGTCGAGCTCCTGGCGCATGCGGTCGTCAACGGCCGCACCGTGATCGGCAAAGGCACGCGCATCTTTCCGATGGCCGTGGTCGGCGGTGATCCGCAGAGCGTGCACCACGGCGGCGAGGAAACGACGCTGACGGTCGGCGCCAATTGCACGATCCGCGAAGGTGTGACGATGAACACCGGCACGGCCGATTTCGGCGGCCAGACGATCGTTGGCGACAACAACCTTTTCCTTGCCAATTCCCACGTCGCGCACGACTGCCGGGTCGGCAACCATGTGATCATGTCGAACAACGTCATGCTCGCCGGCCATGTCGTCATCGAGGATCGCGTTATCCTGGGCGGCGGCTCGGCTGTTCACCAGTTCACCCGCGTCGGCCGCCACGCCTTCGTCGGCGGCCTGTCGGCGGTGAGTTACGATGTCATTCCCTATGGCATGCTGAACGGTAATCCAGGTCTGCTGGGCGGCCTCAACGTCGTCGGCATGACGCGGGCCGGCATCGACCGCGCTGTCATCCACCGGGTGCGCCGCGCCTACAAGGCGATCTTCGAAGGAACGGGCTCCGTGCGCGAAAACGCCGCCGCGATCCGTGAGGAATATGCCGATTGCGAGCAGGTGGTGCAGATCCTCGACTTCATTGCAGCCGACAGCGACCGCGCACTGTCCTCGCCGACCCGGGGGCAGAAGGGCTAGTCCGTGGCTTTAACAGGCGACACCGCTGCGGGCCGGTTGGCGATCATCGCCGGCGGTGGCCTTCTGCCTTGCTATGTCGCCGAAGCCGCGCGCGCGGCTGGCGAAAATCCCGTTATCGTCGCGCTGAAGGACGAAAGTGATCCACGTTGGGAAGGCTATGATCACGCCGTTATCGGCATCGGCGATTTCGCCGCCCTTGAGGGCCTCTTCAACCGATATGGCGTCGGACGTGTGGTGATGTCGGGAAGTGTGCGCCGCCGGCCGGAATGGCGCGAGGTGCGCCCGACGTTGCGCATTCTGATGAAGGTCCCGGCCGCCATTCGCACATTGCTCTCAGGCGGCGACGATACGGTTCTGCAGATGGTGATCCGGTTGATCGAGGGGAACGGGCGGCGGGTCGTCGGCGCCCACGAGATCGCCCCCGACCTGCTCGCTTCCGTTGGCCCGCTTGGTGCCGCCGCCCCCGGCGAGGAAGACCGGCGAGATATCAGCCGAGCCGCCGATGCCGCCGAGACGCTTGGCCGGCTGGATGTCGGGCAGGGTGCAGTCAGCATCGGCGGGCGCGTTGTCGCGCTGGAAGGACTTGAGGGCACAGATGAGATGCTGGACCGTGTTGCCGGCCTCAGGACCGCCGGACGGATTTCGCCGCGCCGCCGCGGCGTGCTCGTCAAGCTCTGCAAGCCGCAACAGGACATTCGCGCTGACCTGCCGGCGATCGGCGTTGCCACAATCCTGAACGCTGCGAAAGCCGGCCTTGCCGGCATCGCAATCGAGGCCGGTCGCTCGCTGGTGCTTGATCGGACCGCGGTCATCAGCGCCGCCGACGAGGCTGGGTTGTTCGTCTGCGGCATCGATCGTGGTCTGCCGGCATGGGGGCTCGAATGAACGGAGCGCCGCTGAAGATCGCCGTCATTGCCGGGGAAGTGTCGGGCGATCTGCTTGGCGCCGATCTCATCGCGGCGCTGAAGCGGATTTACAGCGGGCCGGTGGAACTTGTCGGCGTTGGCGGCGAGGGGCTGCAGGCGGAGGGGTTGAAATCCCTGTTCGATTTTTCCGAGCTGTCGATCATGGGCATCACCCAGGTGCTGAGCCGGCTGCCAAGGCTGTTTGGCCTGATCCGTCAAACCACGGCTGAGATCGTCGCCGCAAAGCCGGATATCCTTGTCATCATCGACAGTCCCGATTTCACCCATCGCGTCGCCAAGCGCGTGCGCACCGCGTTGCCCGATCTGCCGGTCGTCAATTACGTCTGTCCGAGCGTCTGGGCCTGGAAGGAATATCGCGCCACGCGCATGCTCGCCTATGTCGATCACGTGCTTGCCGTCCTGCCCTTTGAACCGGCAGCCATGCAGCGCCTCAATGGGCCGGCGACGACCTACGTCGGGCATCGTCTGGTCGCCGACCCAGCGCTGCTGGAGACACGTCGCCTGCGCCTGGGAAGGCAGCCAGGTAACGGTCCGATCCTGCTTCTTCCTGGCTCGCGCTCCTCCGAGATCCAGAAGCTTCTGCCTTACTTCGAGATCGCCGCGAATGAACTCGTCGCCCGCAATGGGCCGACACGCTTCATTCTGCCGACGGTGACGCACAGGCAAGCGCTTGTCCACGAAATCACGGCGGCGTGGGCGGTAAAGCCGGAAATCGTCGTCGGCGCGCAAGCAAAATGGAAGGCCTTTGCCGAGGCCGATGCGGCCATGGCGGCGTCCGGAACCGTTATTCTCGAACTCGCCCTTGCCGACGTTCCCGTCGTCTCCGCCTACAAGGTCGACTGGATCATGCGCATGCTGACATCGGGCATCAAGACCTGGACCGGTGCGCTGCCGAACCTGATCGCCGATTACCCGGTCGTGCCGGAATATCTGAACGATGTCGTTCGCGGTGCAAGCCTTGCGCGCTGGATGGAAAGGCTGTCGGCCGACACCTATCAGCTTAAGGCGATGAAGGAAGGCTACGAGCTCATCTGGCAGCGCATGCAGACGGAAAAGCCGCCCGGCGAACAGGCCGCCGAAATCCTTCTCGACGTTTTGAACAAGAAAAAACCCGGCCATTCCTGACCGGGTTTCTTTTGAGCTCTGAAGCGATCAGCGCTTCGAAACCGGGATGTAGTCGCGCTTCGGTTCGCCGACATAGAGCTGGCGCGGACGGCCGATGCGCTGTTCCGGATCCTCGATCATCTCGTTCCACTGGGCGATCCAGCCGACGGTGCGGGCAAGCGCGAAGAGCACGGTGAACATGGTGGTGGGGAAGCCCAGCGCCTTCAGCGTGATGCCGGAATAGAAGTCGATATTGGGATAGAGCTTCTTCTCGATGAAATATTCGTCGGTGAGCGCAATGCGCTCCAGCTCCATCGCAACTTCCAGCAACGGATCGTCCTTGATGCCAAGTTCGCCAAGCACTTCATGCGTCGTCTTCTGCATGATCTTGGCGCGCGGATCATAGTTCTTATAGACGCGGTGGCCGAAGCCCATCAGCCGGAACGGATCGTTCTTGTCCTTGGCGCGGGCGACATATTCCGGAATGCGGTCAACGGTGCCGATTTCTGTCAGCATGTTGAGAGCCGCTTCGTTGGCGCCGCCATGGGCGGGGCCCCAGAGGCAAGCGATGCCGGCAGCGATGCAGGCGAACGGATTGGCGCCCGACGAACCGGCGAGACGGACGGTCGAGGTCGAAGCGTTCTGCTCGTGATCGGCATGCAGGATGAAGATGCGGTCCATGGCGCGGGCAAGCACCGGATTGACCACATATTCCTCGCAGGGGACGGCAAAGCACATGCGCAGGAAGTTCGACGCATAGTCGAGGTCGTTCTTCGGGTAAACGAAGGGCTGGCCGATATGATACTTGTAGGCCATAGCGGCAAGCGTCGGCATCTTGGCGATCATGCGCAGGCTGGCGACCATGCGCTGGTGCGGATCGGTGATGTCTGTGGAGTCGTGATAGAAGGCCGACAGGGCGCCGACACAGCCGCACATCACAGCCATCGGATGCGCATCACGGCGGAAGCCGGTGAAGAAGCGGCTCATCTGCTCATGCACCATCGTGTGGTGCGTGACGCGATAGTCGAAGTCCTTCTTCTGCGCGGCCGTCGGCAGTTCGCCGTAGAGCAGGAGGTAGCAGACCTCGAGGAAGTCGCCGTGCTCGGCAAGCTGCTCGATTGGATAGCCGCGGTGCAGCAGCACACCTTCGTCACCGTCGATATAGGTGATTTTGGATTCACAGGATGCGGTCGAGGTGAAGCCCGGATCGTAAGTGAAGGAAGCGGTGTTTTTGTAGAGGGCACCGATGTCGATGACGCTCGGGCCGATCGTGCCGCTTTTAACGGCGAGGTCGACTGATTTGTCACCGATTTTTATTGTAGCGCTTTGATCCGTCATGCTGATCCTCCGAAATGTCGGTGGCGCCACAAAAGCGCCATAGGGGTTAAGCGTCCTTTCCGATAGCTATATGATCGTGACGCTAATGCCAAGTTACCGTGATGGCATTTTGTGCATTGCGGCATCACCTTTTAGGCACCGCAGCGATGAGCCGCACGCATAACGGAAGCCGATGATTCGACTTGCCTTTTGCTCCTTTGGGTTTTCCTTCGTATTTCAACCGATTATTCTTGCCGGATTTGCGTGAAGGTTGCATTCTGGCGACTTCGCGGGGCATTTTGGGCGGCGCATGCAGGAACAGACGACAGCCGAATTGCGGCCGCAAGTGGGCGCCGGCCTTGCCGATCCGCCGAATTTTCCTGCGCCTGCGGTGGTGACTCAATCGGTAAGGACGCAGTCGCAGACCCCGTTGCGTCATCGGCTGCTGGCCGCCGCCCGGCAATCGCTGCCTGCCGGAGCCTACATGCTGGGCGAAGAGGCCGATTATGGCCGAATGCTGCTGTTCTCGCCGGTCTTCCTCGGAGCCGGCTCGGCCTTCTGGTTTCTTGCGGCATCGGATTTGCCCCTCGTTCCATCGCTGCTCTGCTTGCTGGTGTCGGCGGCCGCGGTTTTCCTCACCGGTCCCAGCCGGCCGGCCTTGCGCGCAAGTTTGATGGCGCTGGCACTTTTCGCCGGCGGCATGCTCTCGGCTCAGTTTGAGAGCTGGCGGGCTTCGACGGTGATCCTCGATTCATCCGTGACGACGACGGTGACCGGCCGTGTCGAACGGCGGGAAGGGGACGGCCGCGGGCGCTGGCGCTACATTCTTGCCGTCACAGGCACCGAGGCTCCGGAGCTGAAACGGCCGCCGAGACGCATCACCGCGATCGTCCGGGGCGCCGATGCGCCTTTCGAAATCGGCGACATCATCACCGGCAAGGCACGGCTGACACCGCCGGCGGGCCCCGCACTTCCCGCGCTCAACGATTTCTCCTTCGGTGCCTATTTCGACGGCATCGGTGCCAACGGTTTCTTCTATGGTGCGCCGGAGAAACTCGACTTGGAGGCAGGCCCGCAGGCGGCCAGCTCGACGTCGGACGCTCTGCTCGAATGGCTCTACCGGCTGCGCAGCAGCATCGGCGACCGCATAAGATCGATCCTGCCCGGCGATACCGGCGCTTTTGCCGCTGCTCTGGTGACGGATGAACGGCGCGCCATCTCGAAGACGACGACGGAGGCGCTGCGCCAGTCCGGCCTTGCCCATATCGTCGCGATCTCGGGCCTCAACATGGCGCTGTCGGCCGGCATCTTCTTCGTCGGCTTCCGCATGCTGCTCTGCCTCTTTCCCGGCGTCGCCCAAGCCTATCCGACAAAGAAGATCGCCGCCGCCGGTGCGCTCATGGCCGTCACCGCCTATTACCTGATCTCCGGTTTCGGGGTTTCGGCCGAGCGCGCTTTTATCATGATGACCATCATGCTGATTGCCGTCTTCTTCGATCGGCCGTCGATCAGCCTGCGCAATGTCGTTCTCTCTGCGCTCATCATCATCGCCATTTCACCTTCGGAAGTATTGGGACCGAGCTTTCAGATGTCCTTTGCCGCGACATTGGCTTTGGTATCGGGCTATCAGCTGTGGAAGGACAGGCGTGTCCGTGAAAACGCTTTCCTGAAATTGCCGATCATCAGGCCGGTGGTTGTCGTCGCCGGTTTCTTCGGCGGCGTCTTCCTGACCTCGCTGATCGGCGGTTTTTCCACCGCCCTGTTTTCGATCGAGCATTTTCATCGCCTGACGGCTTACGGCCTGCCGGCAAACCTTGCGACGATGCCGATCATCTCCTTCATCGTCATGCCGGCCGGGCTGCTGGCGATGCTGCTCATGCCCTTCGGGCTGGATGCTCCGCTCTGGACGGTGGTCGGATTCGGCCTCGATCTGGTGATTGCGGTTGCCAAGACGGTGTCCGGCTGGGGCGGCGATATCGGCATCGGCCGCTTGCCCGCCTGGTATTTCGCAGTGGCGGTGGCAGGCTTTCTGCTGCTGACGCTGCTGCGCACCCGGCTGCGCCATGTCGGCACATCCATCATCGCCGTCTCGACACTCACCGTACTGCTGCTGCCGGCTCCCCGCCCGCCGGATCTGGTGATTTCGGAGGATGGTGGTCTGGTTGCGGTCGTTGCGGCTGAGGCAATCGCGTCCAACCGTGAAAACCCGCCGGATTTCATCTTCGACCAGTGGCAGCGAGCGCTGGTCCTGCCGACACATGTTCCACCGAAGATGCTGGATGGTCCGGCTATCCCGCCGGAAGGAGAAGACCGCCGAGTCAGGCTTTCCCGCGATCAGCAGAACGAAGCGAGCGCAGCGATGCGGGCAGCCGCAGCAGGCGGTGAAGCAAACCGGTTTTCCTGCGTCAAGAAGGCGTGGTGCACATCACGACTCGGCAATGGCCATATCGTCACCGTCATCGACAATGCCGCCTATCTCGGCCCGGCCTGCGATACGGCCGATATCGTCGTGACCTCGGTCCGCCTGCGTTTCAACAGCTGCCGTTCAGGCGGGACGCTCTTCACCGGCGAGACGCTCCGCAGGACCGGTTCCGTCGAATTGCGCTTCGCCGATGCCGGCCTGCAGGTCGCAACCGCATTCGAGGCGCTATCGCGGCCATGGATGCGCCATCGCGCCTATGATTGGCGCAAAGACAGTTTTACCGAATCCGGTCCGGCTGCTGTCAGTGATAACGGCGAATGAGGCCGACGAGCTTGCCCTGCACCTTGACGCGGTCCGGCCCGAAAATCCGGGTCTCGTAAGCCGGGTTGGCGGCTTCCAACGCGATCGAGGCGCCCTTCCGGCGGAAGCGTTTCAGCGTTGCTTCCTCGTCGTCGACGAGGGCAACGACGATGTCGCCGGGACTTGCGGTGCTGCCGTTGCGGATGATCACGGTGTCGCCGTCGAAGATGCCGGCGTCGATCATCGAATCGCCCTTGACCTCCAGCGCGTAGTGCTCACCGGAGCCAAGCATGTCCGCGGGAATGACGATGTCATGCGTGTTGTTCTGGATCGCCGAGATCGGAACGCCGGCGGCGATTCTTCCCATGACCGGCACGGAGACAGAGTTGCCGTTGTCGGCGACCGGCTTTGCGGCAGCGGGGGCGGCGACCGGCTGGGGTTTGCCGAGGCTGCCCTCGATGACGCTCGGCGAAAAACCGCGGCGCTGTTGCAGGCTGGGGTTATAGGCCTCCGGAAGCTTGATCACTTCAAGCGCCCGGGCGCGATTCGGTAGGCGGCGAATGAAGCCGCGCTCCTCGAGCGCCGTGATCAGGCGGTGAATGCCGGATTTCGAGGCGAGATCCAGGGCATCCTTCATTTCGTCGAAGGAGGGAGGGACGCCGGATTCCTTCATGCGCTCATGAATGAAAAGGAGAAGCTCCTGTTGTTTGCGCGTGAGCATCGACGTCAGACCCCTGATTGAAACAAATCCAGAACAGACACTATATGTTCCATATGTGTTCCGCAAGTAGCTAAATTTCCGTAAAACTTCGGGCCAACTCGTCGAGATTTTTAATTTCATTCGACGGGATTGGCGCACATCGCTTGCATTCGGGGAGGGGCTGTCGCACATCTTTGCCCCTTTCAGGAGGATATCATGAACGCGCATTCCGCCAAGTCGCATCCGCTGGATCACGTCGTGCTGCCGGTGGTCAATATCGATCTGGCGCGTGAGAGGCTCGGCAAGCTCGGTTTCACCGTCGCCGCCGATGGGCGCCATCCCTTCGGAACGGAGAATGCCTGCGTCTTTTTCGCCGACAAGACCTATCTGGAGCCGCTTGGCGTGGCGAGCGTCGAGGAGAGCGAGGCAGCGGCCCGCCACGGCAATGTCTTCATCGCCCGCAATCGCGCCTTCCGCTTCCGCTGCGGCGAGGAGGGATTGTCTGCGCTGGCCTTCCTCAGCGAGGATGCCGGCCTCGATCATAAGCGCTTCGTCAGCAACGGCGCGAGCGCCGGCGAGATGTTGCAATTCAGCCGGCCGATGCGGATGCCGGATGGTTCGGAGACCGTCGGCAGCTTCAAGCTGGCCTTTGCAGCTGATCTGCGCGCACCCGATTTCTTTCTCTTTACCTGCCAGCGCATCAATTCCTTCCCGACAGATCGCGCCGCGCTGGAGACGCATGCCAATGGCGTGATCGGCATTGCCGAGATCGCGCTTTGTGCGCCGGACCCGGCGGCATTCGCCGCCTTCGTCGGGCTTGCGATAGGGCAGGCGGCGGCGGAGAAAACCGGTTTCGGCGTGAATATCGCGGCATCAAATGCGAAGATCAGCCTGATGACGCCCGAAGGGCTGGAGGCCTATTTCGAGCTTGCCGTCTCATCCGCCGATCGTGGTCTGCGCGGCCGGGTAATCCTCTTCACCGTCGCCGATCTTGCCGTGACAGAAGCGCATTTGGGTGCTAACGGGATCACATTCACGCGCAAGAACAATCGCATTCTGGTGAAGTCTACGCCCGGGCAGGGTGCGCTCTTCGCCTTCGAGGAAACACGATGAGCACCGACACGAATTCCGAAGTCAGGATCGGCGAAGGCGAAGGTCAGGTCACCTTTTCCAATACCGCCCGCCTGTCGCTGATTGCCGGCCCCTGTCAGATGGAGAACCGGGACCACGCCTTCATGGTCGCCGGCACGCTGAAGGAGCTTTGCGCAAAGCTTGGCATGGGTCTTGTCTACAAAAGCTCCTTCGACAAGGCCAACCGCACCTCGCTCTCGGCCGAGCGCGGCATCGGCCTGGAAAAGGGCATGGAGGTCTTTGCCGACCTCAAGAAGGAATTCGGCTTTCCGGTCATAACCGACGTCCATACGGCCGAGCAATGCGCCGAGGTGGCCAAGGTGGTCGATGTCCTGCAGATCCCGGCCTTCCTCTGCCGTCAGACCGACCTACTGATCGCCGCCGCAAGGACCGGCCGTGCCGTCAATGTCAAGAAGGGCCAGTTCCTCGCCCCCTGGGACATGAAGAACGTCCTGAAGAAGCTCAACGCCAGCGGCAATCCGAATGTGCTCTTGTGCGAGCGTGGCGCTTCCTTCGGCTACAATACGCTGGTCTCCGACATGCGCTCGCTGCCGATTATGGCGGCGATGGGCGCTCCCGTCATCTTCGACGCGACGCATTCCGTCGCTCAGCCGGGCGGGCAGGGCGATTCCTCCGGCGGCCAGCGCGAGTTCGTGGAAACGCTGGCGCGCGCGGCAGTGGCGACGGGAATTGCCGGCGTCTTCCTCGAAACCCATCAGGACCCCGACAACGCGCCGTCCGATGGCCCGAATATGGTTTATCTCAAGGACATGCCGCGACTGCTCGAGAAGCTGCTTGCCTTCGATGCGATCGCCAAGTCCTGACGTTCAACAAGCTGACATGTTCGTGGTTTAGGCCACGACGGAATGCTGGTTCGGAGGCCGGAAATTGCGGCATTGTAATTTGCACGCCTTCGATTATGACAGGCTTCGAACGACTTATCACCCACCGAGCAGGAAGAACCCATGACTGCAATCACCGATATCATCGCCCGCGAGATCCTCGATAGCCGTGGCAACCCCACCGTCGAAGTCGACGTCTATCTCGAAGACGGCAGCATGGGCCGCGCGGCCGTTCCCTCGGGCGCCTCGACGGGCGCGCATGAGGCGGTCGAGCTGCGCGACGGCGGCAAGCGCTATCTCGGCAAGGGCGTCGAAAAGGCGGTCGAGGCCGCCAACACCGAGATCTTCGACGCGATCGGCGGCATCGACGCCGAAAACCAGATTCAGATCGACAACATCATGATCGAGCTCGACGGCACGCCGAACAAGTCGCGCCTCGGCGCCAACGCCATCCTCGGCGTCTCGCTCGCCGTCGCCAAGGCTGCCGCCCAGGCATCCGGCCTGCCGCTTTACCGCTACGTCGGCGGCGCTTCCGCCAGCCTCCTGCCGGTGCCGATGATGAACATCATCAACGGCGGCGCCCATGCCGACAATCCGATCGACTTCCAGGAATTCATGATCCTGCCGGTCGGCGCCGATTCGATCGCCGACGCCGTGCGTATGGGGTCGGAAGTCTTCCATACGCTTCGAAAGGAGCTTGCCGCGCAGGGCCACAACACCAATGTCGGTGACGAAGGCGGCTTCGCCCCCGGCCTGAAGAGCGCGCCCGAAGCCCTGGATTTCATCATGAAGTCGATCGAGAAAGCCGGCTACAAGCCGGGCGACGACATGTGCCTCGGCCTCGACTGCGCCTCGACGGAATTCTTCAAGGACGGCAAGTATGTTCTCGAAGGGGAAGGCCGTACGCTCGAATCGGGCGCCATGGCCGAATATCTCGCCGAGCTCGCCGGCAAATACCCGATCATCTCGATCGAGGACGGCATGGCCGAAGACGACTGGGACGGCTGGAAGGCGCTGACCGATCTGATCGGCAAGAAGACCCAGCTCGTCGGCGACGATCTCTTCGTCACCAACTCCGCCCGCCTTCGCGACGGCATCCGCATGGGCGTCGCCAACTCGATCCTCGTCAAGGTCAACCAGATCGGCTCGCTGACGGAAACCCTCGACGCCGTCAACACGGCGCATAAGGCGGCCTATACCGCGGTCATGTCGCACCGCTCCGGCGAAACCGAAGATTCGACCATCGCCGATCTTGCCGTTGCCACCAACTGCGGCCAGATCAAGACCGGTTCGCTGTCGCGTTCCGACCGTCTCGCCAAGTACAATCAGCTGATCCGCATCGAGGAAGGCCTCGGCCCCCAGGCCCAGTATGCCGGCCGCTCGATCATCAAAGGCTGATCGTTCCGATTTTCAACGGCTCGACCCGCGCCTCCCGGCGCGGGTTTTTTCGTGCGCGCTTTCTACGGTCAATGAACGGTTAATCTCTGCGCGTTATGCTGAGCGAATTGGTAATGCGTTCAAGAGCATGCGTGTATGTGGACAAAGCATCATAAGAAGAGAAAGCTCGGCCGCTTCGTCATTCCGGCCATGACGGTCGCCTTCCTTTCCTATTTCGGTTATCATTGCATCCATGGCGATTATGGCCTGCGGGCGACGGAGACGTTCGAGCGTCAGCGCGTCGCGCGCGAAAGGGAGCTTGCCGTCCTTAAGGCGAAGCGCGAACATCTGGAAAGCCAGGTCGCGCTGCTGAGTGATGGCTCGCTCGACAAGGATATGTTGGACGAAAAGGCGCGATATCAGCTGAATATGTCGCGCGCGGACGAGATCGTCATTTTCAACCATTATTCCAATTAACCGAAATCGGGTTAATTGGAATTCCCGATTTGTTTTCAATGATTTAGCGCCGAATACGAGCCATGCAATTATGGCATTGCTGTGGTCATATTTCTTCCCTATGGTACGCGCCACCGAGAAACGACAAACCCATAGGGAGGGTTGAATGGCGCCGCGAAAGACCGCGACCGTTTCCAGCCGCAAAACTGCAGCAAAACCAGCAGCCAAAGCATCGAATGGAGGCCCGGTAGCCGACTTCGATCGGGATGAGGAACTCAAGGCCTATCGCGAGATGCTACTGATCCGCCGCTTCGAGGAGAAGGCCGGTCAGCTTTACGGCATGGGCTTCATCGGCGGCTTTTGTCATCTCTATATCGGTCAGGAAGCCGTCGTTGTCGGCATGCAGATGGCACAGAAGGAAGGCGATCAGGTCATCACCGCCTATCGCGACCACGGCCATATGCTGGCAACCGGCATGGAGGCGCGCGGCGTCATGGCGGAGCTGACCGGGCGCCGCAGCGGCTATTCCCACGGGAAGGGCGGCTCGATGCACATGTTCTCGAAAGAGAAGCATTTCTACGGCGGTCACGGCATCGTCGGCGCCCAGGTTTCGCTCGGAACGGGGCTTGCTTTTGCAAACCACTACCGCGGCAACGGCAATGTCGCCATCGCCTATTTTGGCGACGGCGCTGCCAACCAGGGCCAGGTCTACGAGAGCTTCAACATGGCGGCGCTCTGGAAGCTGCCGATCGTCTATATCGTCGAAAACAACCGTTACGCCATGGGCACCTCGACCGCCCGTGCCACCGCCCAGTCGAACTATTCGCTGCGCGGCTCCGGTTTCGGCATTCCCGGCATTCAGGTCGACGGCATGGACGTTCGCGCCGTCAAGGCGGCGGCCGACGAGGCGCTAGAACATTGCCGCTCCGGCAAGGGGCCGATCATTCTCGAAATGCTGACCTATCGTTATCGCGGCCACTCCATGTCCGATCCGGCGAAATATCGCACGAAGGAAGAAGTGCAGAAGATGCGCTCCGAGCAGGACCCAATCGAGCAGGTGAAGGCGCGCCTCATTGAAAAGGGCTGGGCTTCCGAAGACGATCTGAAGGCGATCGACAAGGATGTCCGCGACATCGTCGCCGACAGCGCCGACTTCGCCCAGGCCGATCCGGAGCCGGATGCATCCGAGCTCTATACCGACATTCTGCTTTAATCGGGGAGGGAACCCATGCCTATCGATATCCTCATGCCCGCCCTCTCTCCGACCATGGAAGAAGGCACGCTGTCCAAATGGCTGAAGCAGGAAGGTGACAAGGTCACTTCAGGCGACGTCATTGCCGAAATCGAGACCGACAAGGCGACGATGGAAGTCGAAGCCGTTGACGAAGGCATCATCGGCAAGCTGCTGGTCGACGCCGGCACCGAAGGCGTCAAGGTCAACACCAAAATTGCCGTGCTGCTGCAGGACGGCGAATCCGCTTCGGATATTTCCGCCAAGCCGGCCGCCGCCGCTCCGCAGGTGGCCCAGGAAGAAAAGCCGACCAACACCGGTTCGGCCTCAGCGCCGCTTCCGGCCGAGCCGAAGGCTGTCGTTCCGAATGACCCGGAAATTCCAGCTGGCACCGAAATGGTGTCAATGACCGTGCGTGAAGCGCTGCGCGACGCCATGGCCGAAGAAATGCGCGCCAGCGACGACGTCTTCGTCATGGGCGAGGAAGTCGCCGAATATCAGGGCGCCTACAAGGTCACGCAGGGCCTGCTGCAGGAATTCGGCCCCCGCCGCGTCATCGATACGCCGATCACCGAGCACGGCTTTGCCGGAGTCGGCGTCGGTGCCGCCATGGCCGGCCTTCGCCCGATCGTCGAATTCATGACCTTCAACTTCGCCATGCAGGCGATCGACCATATCATCAACTCGGCCGCCAAGACGCTGTATATGTCTGGCGGCCAGATGGGCGCTCCGATCGTCTTCCGCGGCCCGAACGGTGCCGCCGCACGCGTCGGCGCCCAGCACAGCCAGGACTATGCCGCCTGGTACAGCGCCATCCCCGGCCTGAAAGTCGTCATGCCCTACACGGCATCCGACGCCAAGGGCCTGCTGAAGGCGGCAATCCGCGACCCGAACCCGATCATCTTCCTCGAAAACGAAATTCTCTACGGCCAGCACTTCGACGTGCCGAAGCTCGATAATTTCGTGCTGCCGATCGGCAAAGCGCGCATCCATCGCCCGGGCAAGGACGTCACGGTCGTGTCCTTCGGCATCGGCATGACTTATGCGACGAAGGCGGCCGCCGAGCTCGAACAGCTCGGCATCGATGTCGAACTGATCGATCTTCGCACCATCCGCCCGATGGATCTGCCGACCGTTATCGAATCGGTAAAGAAAACCGGCCGCCTCGTCACCGTCGAGGAAGGTTATCCGCAATCATCCGTCGGCACCGAAATAGCCACCCGCGTCATGCAGCAGGCCTTCGACTATCTCGATGCGCCAATCCTGACGATCGCCGGTAAGGACGTGCCGATGCCTTACGCCGCCAATCTCGAAAAGCTGGCCCTTCCGAATGTCGGCGAAGTCGTCGATGCGGTGAAGGCCGTTTGCTACAAATAAGGGGAGGGTATTTCGATGCCGATCAATATCACGATGCCCGCCCTCTCTCCGACCATGGAAGAAGGCAATCTTTCCAAGTGGCTGGTCAAGGAAGGCGACACGGTCAGGTCTGGCGATGTCATCGCCGAGATCGAGACCGACAAGGCGACGATGGAAGTCGAAGCCGTCGATGAAGGCACGGTTGCCAAGCTGGTCGTTCCGGCCGGCACCGAAGGCGTCAAGGTCAACGCGCTGATTGCGGTTCTCGCCGCTGACGGTGAGGATGTCGCCGCCGCCGCAAGCGGTGCCGGCTCCGCCGCGCCGGCCAAGGCTGAAGCCGCACCCGCTCCGAAGGCAGAGGCTGCACCGGCGAAGGCTGAGTCCGCTCCGGCTGCCGCCGCTGCACCGGCATCGGTTTCGGCAGGCGGTAACCGCACCTTCTCTTCGCCGCTCGCCCGCCGTCTCGCCAAGGAAGCCGGTATCGATCTTTCCGCTGTCGCAGGCTCCGGCCCGCATGGGCGCGTCATCAAGAGCGATGTCGAAGCCGCCGTTGCCGGCGGTGGCGCCAAGGCTGCGCCGGCTCCGGCCGCTGCTGCTTCCGCTCCGCAGGCCGCTCCGGCCCCGGCCGCTGCAGCGCCGAAGGGCGCTTCCGAGGAAGCCGTGCTCAAGCTCTTCGAACCGGGTTCTTATGAGCTCGTGCCGCATGACGGCATGCGCAAGACGATCGCCCGGCGCCTGGTCGAATCCAAGCAGACGATCCCGCATTTCTACGTCAGCGTCGATTGCGAGCTCGATGCTCTGATGGCGCTGCGCGCTCAGCTGAACGATGCGGCCCCGCGCAAGGACAATGCCCCGGCCTACAAGCTCTCGGTCAACGACATGGTCATCAAGGCCATGGCGCTGGCGCTGCGCGATGTTCCGGATGCAAACGTCTCCTGGACCGACAGCAACATGGTCAAGCACAAGCACGCCGATGTCGGCGTCGCCGTCTCGATCCCCGGCGGCCTGATCACGCCGATCATCCGCAAGGCCGAGCAGAAGACGCTGTCCGTCATCTCTAACGAGATGCGCGATCTCGGCAAGCGGGCCAAGGACCGCAAGCTGAAGCCCGAGGAATACCAGGGCGGCACCAGCTCGGTCTCGAATATGGGCATGATGGGCGTCAAGAACTTCGCAGCCGTCGTCAACCCGCCGCACGCGACGATCCTCGCGGTCGGCGCCGGCGAGCAGCGGGTCGTCGTCAAGAACGGCGAAATGGCGATCGCCACGGTCATGAGCGTTACGCTGTCGACCGACCATCGCTGCGTCGACGGTGCGCTCGGCGCCGAGCTGCTCCAGGCCTTCAAGGGCTACATCGAAAACCCGATGGGCATGCTTGTCTGATAGCGAAGCGGAGGCGGAAATGACCAAGACCGTTCTTTGCTATGGCGACTCGCTGACCTGGGGTTATGACGCCGAGACGATCGGCCGTCATGAGTACAAGAATCGCTGGCCGAGCGTGCTTCAGGCAGCGCTCGGCAGCGAGGCGCGCGTCATCGCCGAAGGCCTGAACGGTCGCACGACCGCTTTCGACGATCACCTCGCCGATTGCGACCGCAACGGTGCGCGGGTTCTGCCGACGATCCTGCAGACACATGCGCCGCTCGATCTCGTCATCCTGCTGCTCGGCACCAACGACATGAAGCCGGTTGTTGCCGGTTCGGCCTTCGCCGCATGCCAAGGCATCAGCCGCCTCGTGCGGCTGATCCGCAATCATGCCTGGCCCTTCGAATTCGACGGGCCGGAGATCCTGATCGTGGCGCCGCCGGCGATCTGCGCGACGGGCAATGTGCCTTTCGCCGCCTCCTTTCCCGGCGGCATCGAGGAATCTGCCAAGCTCGCGACACTCTACCGTGACCTTGCCGACGAACTCGGCTGCGGCTTTTTCGACGGCAACTCCGTCGCCAAGACCACGCCGATCGACGGCATTCATCTCGATGCGGAGAACACGCGTGCGCTCGGGCGCGGCCTGGAATCGATCGTGCGGATGATGCTGGGGATCTGAGGATATGACCGCCTTCATCGCCCTGCGGCAGGCCTCACGGCGCGATGCCTCGGAGCTGGCGATCCTGGCGGATATCGCATCGCATGGGTTTGCCTCCTGGCTCTGGTTTGCCGATGTGGCGAATGGCGTCAGCGACACGCCGTTAGAGCGGGGGCGGCTGAAAATGAGTGAGGAGCAGGCTGTCGGCGGCTGGCGGGATGCTGTGATCGCCGAGGCTTATGGCGAGGTCGCCGGTGTGGCGATCGGCCATGCGCTCGATGAAGGCATAGGCGATATCGAGGCGACGATCCCGGCGACAGAGCCGATGCTCGCCTTGCAGAAGACGGTGGTGGGAAGCTGGTTCATCGGCAGTCTCGGCGTCTATCGCCATCTGCGCGGCATCGGCATCGGGCGCAGGCTGCTGGACGATCAGATCGAAAGGGCGGATTACCGCCCGGTCAGTCTCATCACCGCAAGTGATAACGAGGCGGCTCTGTCGCTTTATGGAAGAAACGGATTTCTGGAGGCTGCGCGTGCCGATGCCGTGCCGCTCTTCGAAAACAGCAAGAGACACGCGTGGGTGCTCATGACCCGCAGCGCAGCGTAACAAAAGGGCAGGAAACACATGGCTGAATCCTACGACGTCATCATCATTGGCTCCGGTCCGGGCGGCTATGTCGCCGCCATCCGCGCCAGCCAGCTCGGCCTCAAGACCGCGATCGTCGAGCGCGAGCATATGGGCGGCATCTGCCTGAACTGGGGCTGCATTCCGACAAAGGCGTTGCTGCGTTCGGCCGAGGTGCTCGATCATGCCAATCACTTCAAGGATTTCGGCCTCGTTCTCGAAGGCACGGTCAAGCCGGACGCCAAGGCCGTCGTCGGCCGCTCGCGCGCCGTTTCCGCCCGTCTGAATGCCGGCGTCGGCTTCCTGATGAAGAAGAACAAGATCGACATCATCTGGGGCGAAGCGAAGTTGACGAAGCCCGGCGAGATCGTCGTCGGCAAGTCGTCGAAGCCTGTTGTCGAGCCGCAGCACCCGCTGCCGAAGAACGTCAAGGGCGAGGGCACCTATACCGCCAAGCACATCATCATCGCGACCGGCGCCCGCCCGCGCGCGCTGCCCGGCATCGAGCCGGATGGCAAGCTGATCTGGACCTATTTCGAAGCGCTGAAGCCGGACGCGCTGCCGAAGTCGCTGATCGTCATGGGCTCGGGTGCGATCGGCATTGAATTCGCCAGCTTCTACCGCTCGATGGGCGTCGACGTCACGGTCGTCGAAGTCATGCCGACCATCATGCCGGTCGAGGATGCCGAAATCACCGCCATCGCCCGCAAGCAGCTGGAAAAGCGCGGCCTCAAGATCTTCACCAGTGCCAAGGTGACCAAGGTCGAGAAGGGTGCGGGAAGCATCACGGCGCATGTCGAGACGTCGGACGGCAAGGTGCAGCAGATCACCGCGGACCGGATGATTTCGGCTGTCGGCGTTCAGGGCAACATCGAGAACCTCGGCCTCGAGGCACTCGGCATCAAGACCGACCGCGGCTGCGTCGTCGCCGACGGTTACGGCAAGACCAATGTCGCCGGCATCTATGCGATCGGCGACGTCGCCGGCCCGCCGATGCTGGCGCACAAGGCCGAGCATGAAGGCGTCGTCTGCGTCGAAAAGATCGCCGGGCTGCCGAATGTTCATCCCACAGACAAGGGCAAGGTTCCCGGCTGCACCTATTGCAACCCGCAGGTCGCTTCCGTCGGTTTCACCGAAGCCAAGGCCAAGGAACTGGGCCGCGACATTCGCGTCGGCCGCTTCTCCTTCGCGGCGAACGGCAAGGCGATCGCGCTCGGCGAAGACCAGGGCATGGTGAAGGTGATCTTCGACAAGAAGACCGGCGAGCTGCTCGGCGCCCACATGGTCGGCGCCGAAGTTACGGAGCTCATCCAGGGCTTCGTCGTCGCCATGAACCTCGAAACGACCGAGGAAGAGCTGATGCATACGATCTTCCCGCATCCCACGGTTTCGGAAACCATGAAGGAAGCGGTGCTCGATGCCTATGGCCGTGTGCTGAACGCTTGAGAATTTCGGGGCCGCCCTTTTTTGCCGGAGCGGGAAGTCGCTCCGGTCGGGTGGAAAAAGCGAAAGGAAATCATCATGTCTATGGAGACGCAGGCGTTGCTGGTGTTTTTGCTGATCGGTCTGGTTGCGGGCTTCCTGGCAAGTCTGGTCGTCGGTGGCGGCGGCCTGGTCAGATGCCTGCTGAGCGGCATCATCGGCGCCTTCGTCGGCGGTTATCTGTTCAGCGCGCTCGGCATTTCGCTGGGCATTGAAAACGCGCTGGTCGTGCAGATCATCCACGCCACGGTCGGCGCCATCATCGTGGTGCTGGTCGCAAGGGCGGTCGCGTAGCGCAGTTTGAGGTCAGGACAGGCATGGAAGGCGTGGGCTGGATTTCGGCAATCATCATCGGCGGACTTGCAGGCTGGCTCGCCGGCAAGCTGATGGATGCCCGATACGGGATTTTCCTGAACATTGTGCTCGGCATCGTCGGCTCGGTCGTCGCCACCGCCATCCTCGCCCAGTTTCACGTTCAGCTGGCCGGCGGACGGCTCGGCTATTTCGTGACGGGTTTCCTCGGCGCCTGCCTGCTGATATTCCTTGCGCGACTGGTGCGGCGCTAGATCGCGACGCGCTATAGAGACTGTGCCGCATAGGGCGGCGGAAAGCTGATACTGTAATGGTGACCATTCTCGACACGATCAATCCTGACGCCAAGCGCGTACGCCATCCGGAGAAGGCGCATCGGCCGGATACGGAAGTCATGCGCAAGCCGGACTGGATCCGCGTCAAGGCGCCGACCTCCAAGGGATATGCGGAGACGCGGGCGATCGTGAAGGAGCACAAGCTCGTCACCGTTTGCGAGGAGGCCGGCTGCCCGAATATCGGCGAGTGCTGGGACAAGAAGCACGCGACCTTCATGATCATGGGCGAGATCTGTACCCGCGCCTGCGCCTTCTGCAACGTCGCGACCGGCAAGCCGAACGCGCTCGACATGGCCGAGCCCGAGAACGTCGCCAAGGCCGTCAGGGAGATGGGCCTCAGCCACGTCGTCATCACCTCCGTCGACCGCGACGATCTCGAAGACGGCGGTGCCGAACATTTCGAGAAGGTGATCTGGGCGATCCGCGCGGCCTCGCCGGCAACGACGATCGAAATCCTGACGCCCGACTTCCTGAAGAAGCCGGGTGCCTTGGAGCGCGTCGTCGCCGCCAAGCCCGACGTCTTCAACCACAACATGGAAACGGTTGCCGGCAACTATCTGACGGTTCGCCCCGGCGCCCGTTATTTCCATTCCATCCGGCTCTTGCAGCGGGTGAAGGAACTCGATCCCGCCATGTTCACCAAGTCGGGCATCATGGTCGGCCTCGGCGAGGAGCGTAACGAAGTGCTGCAGCTGATGGACGACCTGCGCACCGCCGATGTCGACTTCCTGACGATCGGCCAGTACCTGCAGCCGACCCGCAAACACCACAAGGTCGAGAGCTTCGTCACCCCGGACGAGTTCAAATCCTACGAAACCGTCGCCTACAGCAAGGGCTTCCTGATGGTCGCCTCCAGCCCGCTGACCCGTTCTTCCCACCATGCCGGCGATGATTTTGCCCGGCTGAGAGCGGCGCGTGAGAAGAAGTTGTTGCTGGCGGCTGAGTAAGGTTTGGGTGCTGCCAAGCTCTCTCTCGTCATGCTCGGGCTTGTCCCGAGCATCTGCAACCGATCGATAGGGCAGCAGATCCTCGGCACAAGGCCGATGATGACGTCGAGTAGGGTGGGGAGGTTAGGCAACAAACTGACTGCGGTGGATTTTGCCAAGGTTTTCTTTGGGCAGCCAATGAATATCATATCCGGATTGAAATCGACGCTGGCCGATGCCGATCGCATCCTGGTGATCGGTTGCCCTGGCAGCGGAAAGAGCACGCTTGCAAGGGGGCTCTCGCGAAAGCTCGATCTTCGCTACATTTCCATGGACCGCGACTTCTACTGGCTGCCGGGCTGGAGAAAGAGGCCGCGCGACGAGATTGACCGTCTTATCGCCGATGCCGTGACGGAAGAGCGCTCGATCATGGATGGAACCGGCCTCAATTCCTTCCATCTCCGGCTGCCGCGCGCCGAGGCCGTGATTTGGCTTCGTCCGTCAAGATATGCGTGTCTGTTTGGCGCCGTCTCAAGAACGTTTCGTTATTTTCGGCGTAACCGTCCCGAACTGCCGGCCGGCTGTCCTGAGCGCATCTCGCTGGATGCGCTTGCCTATATCTGGAATTTCGAGCGGGACGCCGTGCCACTGATCGAAGCCGCACTTCGGGATTATGTCGCCGGAGCGCCGAACGCGGCCTTGGCAACCAGGTTCTTCAGCTAAAATCCCGCCGCCAGATGCGCGAACTCCTTGATCTTCTGGGCGCGCCCGCTTAAGTGCCGCCTATGCCGCAGTTCGAAACGCACCGATCCGTACCGCATACGCCCGACCAGATGTTCGATCTCGTTGCCGATGTCGAGCGTTATCCCGAATTCCTGCCGCTCTGCGAAGCGCTTTCCGTCAGGAGCCGCAAGGAGCGCGACGGCAAGATCCTGCTCCTGGCCGACATGACGGTTGGTTATAAGGCGATCCGCGAGACCTTCACGACCCAGGTGTTGTTGAACCGAGCCGAACACGTCATCGAAGTCAAATATATCGATGGTCCATTCAAATATCTGGACAACCGGTGGCATTTCGCCGAGACCCCGGCCGGCGGCTGCACGATCAATTTTTTCATCGACTACGAGTTCAAGAGCCGCATTCTGGGCGCGCTGATGGGTTCGATGTTCGACCGCGCCTTCCGCATGTTCACCGAAGCCTTCGAGACAAGAGCGGACAGGATCTACGCCACGGTGTGACGGACGATCGCAGCCGCGTCAGTCGACGAGCAGCGAATGCACCATCTCCAGCGCCGTCTTGACCGTGGCCAGCCGCACCGCGCTGCGGCCGATATCGCCGTAAAGCATTTTTCGATGAATCAGTGCGCCGGTGCGCGATCTGGCGGCGAGATGCACGAGCCCGACCGGTTTTTCCGACGACCCGCCGCCGGGGCCGGCAATGCCCGTGACGGCGACGGCAATCGTGGCGCGCGAGCGGAAGAGGGCGCCATGCGCCATCTGCCGGGCGGTCTCTTCGGAGACCGCACCGAAACGAAGCAATGTTTGTTCCTGCACCCCGAGCAGCTCGACTTTGGCTGCATTCGTATAGGTGACGAATCCCCGGTCGACGACGGCGGATGAACCGGATATCTCCGTCAGTGCCCCGGCGATCAGCCCGCCGGTGCAGGATTCGGCGGTCGAGACCATCTGCCCCGACGCGGTGAAATCGCGGATGATCGCCTCAGCCGCCGAAATTATATCCGGGGGGAAAAGGCTCATCATTTCCTCCCGCGATAGACGACGGTCGCCGTGGCGATTGCCGCGATGCCTTCGCGCCGGCCGACGAAGCCGATCTTCTCGTTGGTCGTCGCCTTGACCGAGCAGCGTTCGAGATCGATGCCGAGATATTCCGACAGTCTTGCCCGCATGGCCTCGCGATACGGGCCGACCTTCGGCGCCTCGGCGATCAGCGACACGTCGGCATTCATGATCGTGCCGCCGCGCTCGCGTACGATCCGGGCGGCATGCTCGATGAAGATCTTCGAGGCCGCGCCCTTCCATTGCGGGTCGGACGGCGGGAAGTGATCGCCGATATCGCCGGCGCCGCAGGTGGCGAGCAGGGCGTCGGTCAGCGCATGCAGCGCGACGTCGGCGTCGGAATGGCCTTTGAGCTTCTGATCATGCGGAATGAACACGCCGCAGAGCGTCACACCATCGCCCGGCTCGAGCTGGTGCACGTCATAGCCGTTGCCGGTGCGCACGTCCGGAAGCAGCGAGGCCGAGAGTTTGTCGTCGGCCATAGCGATATCGCGCTTGACCGTCAGCTTGACGTTGTCGGGCGTGCCCGCGACGATCGTCACCGGAATGCCCGCCCATTCGGCGATCGAGGCGTCGTCGGTGAAATCGCTTCGCCCGCTGGCCGCCGCCTTCTCATGCGCGCCGAGGATGGTTTCGAAGGCGAAGGATTGCGGTGTCTGCGCCGCGTAGAGATGCTCGCGCGAGACCGTCGTCAGCACGGTGCCGGCGCTGTCGGCGCGTTTCAGCGTATCGGTGACCGGCATGGCCGGCAGCACCGCCTGCGCGCCGTCGCCGAGGCGCTCGGCAATGCGGCCGAGAAGCCCATGGTCGAAGAAGGGCCGCACCGCATCGTGGATCAGCACATGGCTGACATTCTTGTCCTTGAGATATCGAAGGCCGGCAAGCACGGATTGCTGTCTGGTCGCGCCGCCATGCACCGTTTCGATCGGTGTCGCCGAGACGACGTGGCACAGCGCCGTCGCAAACAGCGCCTCGTCATCGGGATGAATGACGACGACGATCTCAGCTGCCGGCTCCCATGTCATGAAGTTTTCAAGCGTATGCGCGATAACCGGCTTGCCGCCGATCATGCGATATTGCTTGGGGCCTTCCGTGGAGGATCCGGCGCGCTCGCCGCGGCCGGCGGCGACGATGACAATCCCAGCCGATATTGGTTGCTTGGACGGCATTTGCAGCATAAATCCCCTAAATTATGCGGAATTGACCGGAGTGCTCTAACCCCTTGCTTTGGCCTTTTCCAGCATCTGCCCGAAAAATATCGATTCCGATCCGAGCCCCCTTGGCAAAGGCATCGATCTGTGGCTAAAAATAATGCAGTTCCATGGTGTGCCTGAAAGATAATCATTTGATTTGCAAGAATCTCGCAGCGCCTTTCCGAATCGGACCCGTTTCCGTGCGGAACCGCGTTGTGCTGGCGCCGATGTCCGGCGTCACGGATATGCCCTTCCGTGAGCTTGCCTGGCGCTTCGGTGCCGGCCTCGTCGTCACCGAGATGGTGGCGAGCCGCGAGCTGGTCAACGACACCGCCGAATCCTGGTCGCGGCTGAAGGCTGCTGGCTTCCGGCCGCATATGGTGCAGCTCGCCGGGCGCGACGCGCATTGGATGGCGGAAGCGGCGAAAATCGCTGCCGATCATGGCGCCGATATCATCGACGTCAATATGGGTTGTCCGGCAAAGAAGGTGATCGGCGGCTATTCCGGCTCGGCGCTGATGCGCGATCCCGATCACGCGCTCAGCCTGATCGAGGCGACGGTCAAGGCCGTCGACATTCCGGTGACGCTGAAGATGCGCCTCGGCTGGGACGAGAATTCCATCAACGCGCCCGACATTGCGCGCCGCGCCGAGGCGGCCGGCATCCAGCTCGTGACCATTCATGGCCGCACCCGCATGCAGTTTTACGAAGGCCGCGCCGATTGGGAAGCGATCGGCGCTGTCCGCCAGGTCATCTCCATTCCGCTGATCGCCAATGGCGACGTCGAGACCGCCGACGACGCGCAGGAAATCCTGCGCCGGTCCGGCGCCGATGCCGTCATGATCGGCCGGGGCTGCCAGGGCAGGCCGTGGCATGCCGGCGTGCTCGCCGGAGTGGCGGAGCCGCGACGCCAAGAGATTGCCGATATCGCCGTCGAACATTACCGGATGATGCTCGACTTCTACGGCGAGGCGGTGGCGATCCGCCATGCCCGCAAGCATCTCGGCTGGTATCTCGAGCGTTTTGCTCCCGCGCTTGCCGGTGGCGAGAAGGCAGACATCATGACCTCGCGTGACCCGCGTGAGGTAGCCGGGCGCCTTTATGACGCGCTGGCTGCAGGTGCGCTCGATAGCCGGGAGGCGGCATGAACAAGGATATGACCTCTCCGCCCGACTACGCCGGCGGAACCGTTGCCATGGCCGTGCTGAACGCCATCCAGAACCCGGTCGTCATGGTCGACGAATCCGGTTTCGTCGCCTTCGCCAATTGGGAGGCGGAGGCCTTTTTCGGTGCCAGCGCCTCGCATCTGGCGCGATACCGGATCTCGACCTTCATTCCCTTCGGCAGTCCGCTGCTCGCCCTGATCGACCAGGTGCGTGAGCGCAAGGCGCCGGTGAACGAATACCGCGTCGATCTGAGTTCGCCGCGCCTCGGCCAGGACAAGCTCGTCGATCTCTATGTCGCCCCGGTGCTGAGCGAGCCCGGCGCCGTCGTCATCGTCTTTCAGGAACGCTCGATGGCCGACAAGATCGACCGGCAGCTGACGCACCGCGCCGCCGCCCGCTCGGTGACCGGGCTTGCCTCTATGCTGGCCCATGAGATCAAGAACCCGCTCTCCGGCATCCGCGGCGCCGCCCAGCTGCTCGAACAATCCGTCATCGACGACGACCGGGCACTGACCCGGCTGATCTGCGACGAGACCGATCGCATCGTCTCGCTGGTCGACCGCATGGAGGTCTTTTCCGACGAACGCCCGGTCGACCGCATGCCGGTCAACATCCATTCCGTGCTCGATCACGTGAAGGCGGTCGCCAAGGCGGGGTTTGCCCGCAATATCCGCATCACCGAGAGTTACGACCCGTCGCTGCCGGCGGTCTATGCCAATCGCGACCAGCTCGTTCAGGTCTTCCTCAACCTGGTGAAGAACGCCGCCGAAGCGGTCGGCGATCGGCCGGATGGCGAGATCATGCTGACGACGGCCTATCGTCCCGGCATCCGTCTTTCGGTCGCCGGCACCCGCGAAAAGATCTCGCTGCCGCTGGAATTCTGCGTCCACGACAATGGCCCCGGCGTTCCTGCCGACCTGCTGCCGCATCTCTTCGATCCCTTCATCACCACCAAGACGAATGGCAGCGGCCTCGGCCTGGCGCTGGTCGCCAAGATCATCGGCGATCACGGCGGCATCATCGAATGCGACAGCCAGAACAGCCGCACGACTTTCCGCGTTCTCATGCCGGCGTCGAAGGACGCCTCGCTCGAGGATGCTTCTTCCGCAAGCTCGACAGGACCTTCTCGATGACAGCCACGATCCTCGTTGCAGATGATGATGCCGCCATCCGCACCGTGCTCAACCAGGCGTTGAGCCGCGCCGGTTATGACGTTCGCATCACCTCCAACGCCGCAACGTTGTGGCGCTGGATCTCGGCGGGTGAGGGCGATCTTGTCGTCACAGACGTGGTGATGCCGGACGAGAACGCCTTCGACCTGTTGCCGCGCATCAAGAAGGCCCGTCCGGATCTGCCTGTCCTCGTCATGAGCGCCCAGAACACCTTCATGACCGCCATCAAGGCCTCCGAGAAAGGCGCTTACGACTATCTGCCGAAGCCCTTCGACCTGACAGAACTCATCGGCATCATCGGCCGGGCGCTCGCCGAGCCGAAGCGCAAGCCCGCCAAGCTCGAAGAGGATATGCAGGACGGCATGCCGCTGGTCGGCCGCTCGGCGGCGATGCAGGAAATCTACCGTGTGCTCGCCCGGCTGATGCAGACCGACCTGACGCTGATGATCACCGGCGAATCCGGCACCGGCAAGGAGCTCGTCGCCCGCGCATTGCACGATTACGGCAAGCGCCGCAACGGCCCCTTCGTGGCGATCAACATGGCGGCGATCCCGCGCGACCTGATCGAATCGGAACTCTTCGGCCACGAGAAGGGCGCCTTCACCGGCGCGCAGACCCGCTCGACCGGCCGCTTCGAACAGGCCGAAGGCGGCACGCTGTTTCTCGACGAAATCGGCGACATGCCGATGGACGCCCAGACCAGGCTTCTGCGCGTGCTGCAGCAGGGCGAATACACCACCGTCGGCGGCCGTACGCCGATCCGCACCGATGTGCGCATCGTCGCCGCCACCAACAAGGATCTGAAGCAGGCGATCAATCAGGGCCTGTTCCGCGAGGATCTCTACTATCGCCTCAACGTCGTGCCGCTGCGCCTGCCGCCGTTGCGCGACCGCGCCGAGGACATTCCCGATCTCGTGCGCCATTTCATTCAGCAGGCCGAGAAGGAAGGGCTCGGCTCCAAACGCTTCGATCAGGAAGCGCTGGAGCTGATGAAGGCCTATGCCTGGCCGGGCAATGTGCGTGAGCTGGAAAATCTCATCCGCCGGCTGATGGCGCTTTATCCGCAGGATGTCATCACCCGCGAGATCATCGATGCCGAGCTGCGCTCCGACGTGCCCGACAGCCCGATCGACAAGGGGCCGATCCGCAGTGGCTCGATGACGATCGCCCAGGCGGTCGAGGAGAACATGCGCACCTATTTTGCGAGCTTCGGCGACAACCTGCCGCCGCCAGGCCTCTATGATCGCGTGCTGACCGAATTGGAATATCCGCTGATACTCGCTGCGCTCACGGCAACGCGCGGCAATCAGATCAAGGCGGCCGACCTGCTCGGCCTCAACCGCAACACCTTGCGCAAGAAGATCAGGGAACTCGGCGTCTCTGTTTACAGAAGCTCCCGCACCGCCTGAAAAAAAGGCGGTGGGCTCCTCGTTTGCCCACCGCCACTCCTCCCCAGTATCCGCCGCCACGGTCGGGAACAAAACCTAATCTATCCAAGCTCGGTCGCGGTTTGTATCTGCGCCGGCAAACAAAATCGCAGTGTCATTCAATGGTCACATAGTATTTGTGAGCTATTATTTGCCGTGTACCAAATGTCATTGAAGTTGCTGCGGTCATCGGCGCCGGGCCTGTGGATAAGCTGTGGATAACTGGTGGATGGCATGGCTCGATCAACGGGCGAGAGCATTCCCAAAACCGCTCGCATGTTGCCTATCTGTTCCGAATCTCGTCATCTGCCGCTGCTGCTGTCGACTTCCGCCGCAATTGTCGTCGCCCGCATGCCATGGGCGCTCCGGCTGATGCCGTGGAGCGCCCTTTTCTTTACGGTCGGGCTGACCAGAGCCGCGGCATCGTGTTTCAGGCGGCCAATTTAGCGGGCTGCGCCTCGTATATCCGTGCGGGCGCCATAGATTAGACCGATCGATCGCTGATCGAATGTGATGTCGAGGCCGGTAAATTGTCGGCCCATGTTCTAACCTGCGGGAGCTGCGTGATGGAATATCGTCGTTTGGGAAAATCGGGCCTGAAGGTGAGCGAGTTCTCCTTCGGCTCATGGGTCACTTTCGGCAAGCAGGTGAATGGCGGCGACGCTGTCGACCTCATGCGGCTTGCCTATGATAACGGGGTGAACTTCTTCGACAATGCCGAAGGCTATGAAAGCGGCAAGTCGGAGATCGTCATGGGCGAAGCGCTCAAGTCACTGGGCTGGAGCCGAGACAGCTTCATCGTCTCGAGCAAGGTCTTCTGGGGAGGTGAGAAACCGACGCAGCGCGGCCTGTCGCGCAAGCATGTGACCGATGCCTGCCATGCGGCGCTGAAGCGGCTTCAGGTCGATTACCTCGATCTCTATTTCTGCCACCGCCCTGATATCGACACGCCGGTCGAGGAAACGGTCCGGGCCATGCACGATCTCGTCGCCCAGGGCAAGGTGCTCTACTGGGGGACGTCCGAATGGTCTGCCCAGCAACTGACCGAAGCCTACGCCGTTGCCCGTGACCTGCGCATCACGCCGCCCACGATGGAGCAGCCGCAATACAACATCTTCGAACGCCAGAAGGTCGAGGCCGATTATCTCCCGCTCTACGAACTGCTCGGCCTTGGCACTACGATCTGGTCGCCGCTCGCCTCCGGCGTCCTGACCGGCAAATACAATAACGGCGTGCCCGCCGACAGCCGCATGAATCTGCCCGGCTACGAATGGCTGAAGGAAAAATGGTCGAGCGATGCCGGCCGCGCTCAGCTCCGACAAGTCGGCGAACTCGCAAAACTCGCGGACGAGATCGGTTTATCGATTACCCATCTCGCGCTTTTGTGGTGCCTCGCCAATCGCAACGTCTCGACCGTCATTCTCGGCGCCTCGCGCGCCAGCCAGCTGCAGGATAATCTCGCGGCCCTTTCGCACAGGCACAAGCTGACCGCTGATGTGTTGGAGCGCATTGATGCGATTGCCGGAAACAAACCGGAAGAACCGCGTCGCTTCTAAACAGTCGCCAAAACTGTGACGCTGCGGGTGCTTCGCCTTGACAACATGACGAGGCGCGTTGCATTTTCGCCACAATGCGTTGCTTAAAGGTCACGCAAGGGTTTTGGACATTTCGCTCCCGATCGAGTCGTTCCGACGCTGGCTCTACTGAGCCGGCGTTGTTTGGTTTCGATCAGATGGCGGGACGGCGGATGCCGTCTGAAGAGAGGCCGAATGACGCAGGATGGGGTAGCGCCGGCGGCGGCGGCCGAGGCGGTGACGACGGTGACCGATCGCCGCGCGCTTTTCGCCGTGCCCGGCCTCGTGCTCGCAGGCGGCGCGCTGCTCTGCGCCACGATCACACTCTTCATACTGCTTGGCCTGACGCCGATCGCGCCGACCTCGCATGTCGTCATCACCTCGGTGATCGTCAATTCCTTCTTCGTCCTGACACTGCTGGCGCTGATCGCCCGGGAGGTGGCAAGGCTGCTCAAGGCGCGCACCCGGGGCAGGGCGGCTGCGCGCCTGCACATTCGTATCGTCGTGCTCTTCTCGATCGTCGCGATCACGCCGGCGATCCTCGTCGCCATCTTCGCCAGCATTACGCTGAATGCCGGCCTCGATCGCTGGTTTGCGCTGCGCACCCAGTCGATCGTCAGCTCGTCGCGCAATATCGGCCAGGCCTATATGATGGAGAACGCCAGCTACCTGCAGGGGCAGACGGTGTCCATGGCCAACGACCTGGAGCGCAACCGCGCCCTTTACAGCCTCGACAGGACAGGCTTTGCCGAACTGATGACGCGCCAGGCAAGGGGCCGCGGCCTGCTCGGCGCCTTCCTTGTCGAAAGCGACGGTTCGGTGGTCGTACAGGCCGATATCGCCACGGAAAAACCGTTGCCGGCCATTCCGCAGGATGCGCTGGAAAAGGCAGCGGCCGGCCAGCCGACGCTGATCCCGCCCGGAGTCACCAACCTCGTCGGCGCCATCATCAAGCTCGATGCCATCCAGGGCACGTTTCTCTATACGGTGCGGGCCGTCGATCCCAAGGTCATGGGCGCCATGCGCATGATGGAGGAAAACGCCACCGAATACCGCTCGATGGAGGCCAACCGCTTCTCACTGCAGATCGCCTTCGCCGTGCTCTACATCGGCTTCGCGCTGATCGTGCTGCTTGCGGCGATCTGGACGGCAATTGCGGTCGCCGACCGCATCGTGCGGCCGATCCGGCTGCTGATCACCGCGGCTGACAGCGTTGCATCGGGCAATATGGATATTGTCGTGCCGGTGCATGCCGTCGATGGCGACGTCGCCAATCTGTCGCGCACCTTCAACAAGATGATCTCGGAAATCCGCAGCCAGCGCGACGAGATCCTCGAAGCCAAGGACGAGGTCGACGATCGTCGTCGCTTCATCGAAGCGGTGCTGTCGGGCGTGACCGCCGCCGTCATCGGCGTCGAACAGGATCGCCGCATCGCCATCGTCAACAGTTCGGCCGAGACGCTGATGTCGCTGTCGGCCGACGAGATGCTCGGCAAGCAGCTCGCCGACATTGCGCCCGAGGTCGATCAGGTGCTGACCGAGGCGGCGGTGCGTCATCGCGGCGATTTCCGCAAGCAGATCGCGCTCGTGCGCGGCGGCACGGTGAGAACACTGAGCGTGCAGGTCACCCGCGAGGAAGTGCGCGACATGAGCGAATCCTACGTGATCACGCTCGACGATATCACCGATCTCGTCATCGCCCAGCGCTCGACTGCCTGGGGTGACGTGGCAAGGCGCATTGCCCATGAGATCAAGAATCCGCTGACGCCGATCCAGCTGTCCGCCGAGCGCATCCAGCGCCGCTACGGCAAGCAGATCAACCAGGACGACCGCACCGTCTTCGATCAGTGCACGGATACGATCATTCGCCAGGTCGGTGATATCGGCCGCATGGTCGACGAATTTTCCGCTTTCGCCCGCATGCCCAAGCCGACCAAGGAGCCGAGCGACCTGCGCGATATCCTGCGCGACGCGATCTTCCTCCGCGAGATGGGCAATCATCACGTCACCTTCCTCTCGGAGTTCGGCGATAAGCCGCTAGAGGGCCTGTTCGACAGTCGCATGCTCGGCCAGGCGTTCGGCAATCTTATCAAGAATGCCGTGGAATCGCTGGAAGCCGTTCCGAGTGACGAACGGGACGAGCGCAAGGTTCTCGTGCGCGCCGCGCTCGATGTGGCCCGCGACCGTTTCACCGTCGACGTGATCGACAATGGTCGCGGTCTGCCGGTGGAAAACCGCCACAGCATTCTGGAACCCTATATGACGATGCGCGAGAAGGGCACCGGCCTCGGCCTCGCCATCGTCAAGAAGATCATCGAGGAACATGGCGGGCAGCTCGAGCTGCACGATGCGCCCGCCGATTTTGACCGGGGAAGAGGGGCCATGATCCGCGTGCATCTGCCGCGCCTGGAGCCAGCGCCCGCCGCTCCCGCAGCCAATGACAAGGAAAGCGCTTATGGCCTCTGATATTCTCGTCGTCGATGACGAGCACGATATTCGCGAGATCGTTTCCGGCATTCTCTCCGACGAAGGTCATGAGACACGCACGGCCCATGACAGCGACAGCGCACTGGCGGCGATTTCCGATCGCGTGCCGCGGCTGATCTTCCTCGATATCTGGATGCAGGGCAGCAAGCTCGACGGCCTGTCGCTGCTGGATGAGATCAAGACCCGTCACCCCGATCTCCCCGTCGTGATGATCTCCGGCCACGGCAACATCGAAACCGCGGTCTCGGCGATCAAGCGCGGCGCGTTCGATTTCATCGAAAAGCCCTTCAAGGCCGACCGGCTGATTTTGATCGCCGAGCGCGCGCTGGAAAATTCCAAGCTCAAGCGCGAGGTTTCCGAGCTGAAACGGCGCACCGGCGACGCCTTGGAACTGATCGGCACTTCGGTCGCCGTCTCGCAGCTGCGCCAGACGATCGAGAAGGTGGCGCCGACCAACAGCCGCATCATGATTCTCGGCGCGTCCGGCTCCGGCAAGGAGCTGGTAGCGCGGATGATCCACAAGAAGTCGGCCCGTGCCAACGGCCCCTTCGTGGCGCTCAACGCCGCCAATATCACGCCCGATCGCATGGAAGTGGCGCTCTTCGGCACCGAGGGAACGCCGGGCCAGGCGCGCAAGATCGGCGCACTCGAGGAGGCCCATCGCGGCATCCTCTATCTCGACGAGGTCGGCGAGATGCCGCGCGAGACGCAGAACAAGATCCTGCGTGTGCTGGTCGATCAGCAGTTCGAGCGGGTCGGCGGATCCAAGCGCGTCAAGGTCGATGTCCGCATCATTTCCTCGACGGCCTATAATCTCGAAAGCCGCATTGCCGAAGGCTGGTTCCGCGAGGATCTCTATCATCGCCTGGCCGTCGTGCCGGTGCGCGTGCCGCAGCTTGCCGAGCGCCGCGAGGATATTCCCTTCCTCGTCGACCAGCTGATGCGCCAGATATCGGAACAGGCCGGCATCCGTCCGCGCCGCATCGGTGATGACGCCATGGCGGTGCTGCAGGCGCATGACTGGCCGGGCAATATCCGCCAGCTGCGCAACAACATCGAGCGGCTGATGATCCTTGCCCGCACCGACGGCCCGGATACGCCGATCACCGCGGACATGTTGCCGACCGATCTCGGCGACATGCTGCCCAAGGTTTCGGCCAAGAACGATTATCACATCATGACGCTGCCGCTGCGCGAAGCCCGCGAGATGTTCGAGAAGGATTATCTGATCGCCCAGATCAATCGCTTCGGCGGCAATATCTCGCGCACCGCCGAGTTCGTCGGCATGGAGCGCTCGGCGCTGCACCGCAAGCTGAAGTCGCTCGGCGTCTGATCATACCGGCGCGGCAACGCCGCGCCCGGTCTCTCTCACATCTCGAAGACCAGGTTTCCCATGCCGAGAATCGCCTATGTGAACGGCCGCTACGTCAAGCATTCCGATGCCAGCGTGCATATCGAGGACCGCGGCTATCAGTTCGCCGACGGGGTCTACGAAGTGTGCGAGGTGCGTCACGGCTATATCGTCGATCTCACCCGCCATCTGAACCGTCTCGACCGTTCGCTCGGGGAGCTCAGCATCGCCTGGCCGATGAGTCGGGCCGCGCTGACGCAGGTTATTCGCGAGACGCTGCGCCGCAATCATGTGCGCAACGGGCTTTTCTACCTGCAGGTGACGCGCGGCGTCGCTCGCCGCGACCATGTCTTCCCAGCCGAGGGTACGCCGCCCTCGCTTGTGATCACCGCCAAGAGCACCGACCCGAAGATCATCGCGGCCAAGAACGCCAACGGCATCAAGGCGATCACCGTCACCGACAACCGTTGGGACCGCGTCGACATCAAATCCGTCGGCCTGCTGCCCAATGCCATGGCCCGCCAGCAGGCCAAGGAAGCCGGTGCCCAGGAGGCGATCTATGTCGATGGCGACGGCATGGTGAAGGAAGGGGCGGCGACCAATGTCTGGATGGTCGATTCGGGTGGAACGCTGGTGACGCGGCCGGCCGAACACGGCATCCTGCGCGGCATCACCCGCACCACATTGATCGACGTGGCCGCCAGGCTGGGCTTGAAAATCGCCGAGCGGAATTTCTCCGTTTCCGAAATGCTCGCAGCCCGCGAGGTCTTCCTGACGGCAGCGACAAGTATCTGTTTTCCGGTCGTTTCCGTCGATGGCCTGCCGATCGCCAACGGCCATCCCGGCAGCATCTCGCAGAAAGTCCGCGAAGCCTTTTTCGACGTTGCGGAAAAGATTGCGATTTGATACCAAGATTTGCTGGACCGGTGGAATGAGGGTGCTGCCGGTCTCGCATGGAGAGGTTGATTGATATTCTACCGGCCAACTCGGGTCGGCAATAAAGAAAGAAGCGGCGCGATGGCGGAACGTTCTCAGAATCTGCAGGACTTATTTCTCAATACTGTTCGCAAGCAAAAGATTTCCCTGACAATCTTTTTGATCAACGGCGTGAAACTCACGGGTGTTGTTACCTCTTTCGACAATTTCTGTGTTCTTCTTCGCCGTGACGGCCACTCGCAGCTGGTGTATAAGCATGCGATCTCGACGATCATGCCGGGTCAGCCGATGCAGATGTTCGAGAGTGAAGAAGCCGCGTCCTAACAGGATCAGCCGTCATTTCGACACGCGATACCAAGAACGATTCGATCATCCCTGAGGCCGCCAAGCACAGGGACGACATGCGCGCGACTGTCGTCGTGCCGGTTCTGAAATCGCGCAGCCGCGGCGGCCAGACGGAATCGGCCTCGACCCGAACGCCGGAAAGCCGGCTCGAAGAAGCGACGGGCCTTGCCCAGGCGATCGACCTCGATGTCGTCAACGGTTCGATCGTGCCGGTCAATGATCCGAGACCGGCGACCCTGCTCGGCACCGGCAAGATCGAGGAGATCAAGGCGCTGCTCAACGAGCGCGATTCCGGTCTCGTCATCGTCGATCATCCGCTGACCCCGGTGCAGCAGCGCAATCTCGAAAAAGAATGGAACGCCAAGGTCATCGACCGGACCGGCCTAATTCTTGAAATTTTCGGCCGCCGTGCCTCCACCAAGGAAGGCACGCTGCAGGTCGATCTCGCCCATCTGAACTATCAGAAGGGTCGACTGGTGCGCAGCTGGACCCACCTTGAACGCCAGCGCGGCGGCGGCGGCTTCATGGGCGGCCCCGGCGAAACCCAGATCGAAGCCGACCGGCGGCTCTTGCAGGACCGCATCATCAAGCTCGAACGCGAGCTGGAACAGGTCGTGCGCACCCGCCAGCTCCATCGCGCCAAGCGCCGCAAGGTGCCGCATCCGATCGTCGCGCTCGTCGGCTACACCAATGCCGGCAAATCGACCCTGTTCAACCGCATCACCGGTGCCGGCGTGCTGGCCGAAGACATGCTCTTTGCCACGCTCGACCCCACGCTTCGTCGCATGAAGCTGCCGCATGGCCGCACCGTCATCCTGTCCGACACCGTCGGCTTCATCTCCGACCTGCCGACCCACCTCGTCGCCGCCTTCCGTGCCACCTTGGAAGAGGTGTTGGAAGCCGATCTCATCCTGCATGTCCGCGACATGTCCGATCCAGACAACCAGGCGCAGAGCTCCGATGTGATGCGCATCCTCGGCGACCTCGGCATTGATGAGGCCGAAGCGGAGAAGCGGCTGATCGAGGTCTGGAACAAGATCGACCGGCTGGAGCCTGAGGTCCACGATGCCATGGTGCAGAGGGCGGCGGGCGCCAGCAACGTTGTCGCCGTCTCGGCCGTCAGCGGCGAGGGCGTCGATACGCTGATGGAGGAGATCAGCCGCAGGCTTTCCGGCGTGATGACCGAAACGACGATCCGCCTTTCCGTCGACAAGCTGGCGCTGCTGCCCTGGCTCTACGACCACGCGATCGTCGACGGCCGCGAGGACAATGAGGACGGCTCGATCACGCTCGATCTGCGCTTGTCGGAAACCGAGGCGGCCGAACTCGAGCGCCGCATCGGCAATGGGCCGAAGGCTTCGAAGGAAGATTGGGAGCGGTAAGGCGGCTTTTTCCTTCTCGCCAGGGGGCCGAAGGACGGGTCGAGACCCGCGGCTCGATCCCGGTCAGTGGCCCGAAGGGTCGGATGAGGGGGACACACGGCAGAACATCCATGTTGCCCTTCGCTTGCGCTCAGTGCCTCGCTCCTATTGTCGCTCGCTCCCTCATCTGCCTGCCGGCATCTTCTCCCCGCTGGGGAGAAGAGTCTCGTGGCAATGCGTTAGCTCCTCAGGCCGGCTAGTTTGGCGAGAAGCCAACCTCAGTCTCCGTCATCCTCGGCCTTGAGCCGAGGATCCATGCCACTGGCGCTGGTGGATGAGGTGTGGATGCTCGGCTCAAGGCCGAGCATGACGGAGGGTGGGGCTGCCGTCACAGCCCTCTCGATCGCCTTCGCCGCCTGCCAGATTTCCTCCATTCGCTCCAGCGTCGCGCCTTCAAGTGTCTCGCCTTCCGCTTCAAGAACATGCTCTATATAGCTGAATCGGCGTCTGAATTTCGTGTTCGTTCCCCGTAGTGCCTGTTCCGGATCAGCCTTCACATGTCGGCCGATATTGACGACCGCGAAGATCAGATCGCCGAGTTCGTCGCTGACCTTGGCGCGGTCGCCTTCGCGAAGTGCCACTCTGAGTTCGCCGATCTCCTCCTCGATCTTGTCGAGGATCGGCTCGGGCGCTGACCAGTCGAAGCCGACCTTGGCGGCGCGTTCCTGCAGCTTCAGCGCCTCGGTCAGCGCTGGAAAACTGCGCTGCACAGAGCCCAGGAAGCCGCCTTTGAAATCCTCGGTGATCCCGCGCCTGGCCCGGCGCTCGGCGCGCTCGCGCTTTTCAGCCTGCTTGATCTCGTCCCATTGGATCTTCACCGCGTCGGGTGTGTCCGCTTCCGAGCGGGCGAAGACATGCGGGTGGCGACGGATCATCTTGGTGGTGATGGCGTTGACCACGTCGCCGAAGGAGAATTCGCCGGCCTCCTCGGCCATGCGGGCGTGAAAGACGACCTGTAGAAGCAGGTCACCGAGTTCATCACAGAGATCGTCCATATCGCCGCGCTCGATCGCGTCGGAGACTTCATAGGCTTCTTCGATCGTGTAGGGCTTGATCGTCTGGAAATTCTGCTCGATGTCCCAGGGGCAGCCGGTTTCGGGATGACGCAGCGCCGCCATGATCTCGATCAGCCGTGAAATGTCTTTGGAAGGTTCCATGGTGCCTCAATTAAGCGGAATGTCGTTGGCGCTCTTCGACGACTGGTAGGTGGAAGACAGCGCGTCGTAGCGCGCCTTGATGCGGGCGGTCTGCGCCTTCAGCGCCGTTTTCCGAGAAACTTCCTCGGTCTCGACCAGATCGGCGATGGCAAAACTGTTCCAGAAGGCGTTCTGCCTGCGATAGCCGCCGGGTTCAAGCCCGAAGACCTCCTTCAGGATCTTCAGATCATGCGGAATGGCGAAGGCGTCGCGGGAATCCTCGTGGCTGAAGAAATAGTAGAAATTGTCGAAGCCGGCCCAGGTGATCGCCGACATGCACATGGTGCAGGGTTCGTGCGTCGACAGGAAGATCAGGTCCTTGGTCGCCGGCTTGTCGCCAAGCTCGTAGAAGCGCTTCAGCGTATGCACCTCGCCATGCCAAAGCGGATTGTCGAGCTCGTTATTGGTCTCGGCGACGACCAGCGACAGATCGGATTTGCGCAGGATCGCTGCGCCGAACACCTTGTTGCCCAAGGAGACGCCGCGTTCCGTCAGCGGCAGGATATCATCCTCGATAACCGAAAGAAGGCGGGCGGCAATGGTCTTGTCGGGCATTGATGGTCTCCGGTTTTGCCACAGTCTATCGCCTTGGCGGCACGAGCGAAATGCGGCAAACGCCGGTGGACGTCGTTTGCCACAGGCTTTACACTGCACCGCAACAAAGAGAGTGGGAACAGGTGGTTGTCGTCAGCACGGTTGACTTTTCTCAAATCGCCGATGAGGCGAGCAAAAGAATACGCGCTTGCCTGGGCTTTCGGATTTCTGTTCCTTCAATCCCTTGTCGATCACGGGCATATTCTGGCAACTTCGAAGTGGATTGATAATGTCTTCCAGGACTGAGCAGCTTTCGGTATTTCCAGCCTTCTTTCGCGTGGAAGGCCAGAAGACGGCTGTCTTCGGCAATGGTGACGAGGCTTTCGCCAAGGTGCGGCTGCTGTTGAACACGCGGGCGCGGATTATCGCCTATGCCGACCAGCCGGAAGCCGATTATCATGCCTTTCTGATCGCCAACCGCATCGAGACGGTGCGCGCCGGCTTTTCCGCCGGCCAGGTCGAGGGTGCGGCCCTTGTCTTTGCCGCCACCGGGAATGAGGCCGAAGACCGCCGCATCGCCGACACCGCCCGCGCCGCGAATATCCCCGCCAATGCCGTCGATCAGCCCGATTACTGCGATTTCTTCACGCCGGCGCTCGTCAACCGCGCCCCCGTCGCCGTTGCGATCGGCACCGAAGGCGCGGGACCGGTTCTGGCGCAGATGATCCGCGCCCAGATCGACCAGCTTCTTTCCCCCTCGCTCGGGCGCCTGGCCGCACTGGCGACGAACTACCGCAGATCAGTTGAACAGCTGGTCCCCCGCGGCGTTTCCCGCCGGGTGTTCTGGCGCCGGTTCTTCTCCGGCCCCGTTGCCGACGCAATCGCCAATGGCAATCTGCCGCAGGCTCGCCACGCCGCCGACCGGTTGCTGCATTCCATGGATCGGGTCGCCGGCCATGTCTGGCTTGTCGGCGCCGGTCCGGGGGCTGAAGATCTGCTGACGCTGCGCGCTCAGCGCGTGATGATGGAAGCCGATGTCATCGTCTACGATGCGCTCGTGCCGCAGGCGATCGTCGATATGGGCCGCCGCGATGCCGAGCGGCTTTCCGTCGGCAAACGCAAGGGCTGCCATTCGAAGTCCCAGGAAGAGATCAACGAACTGCTCGTCGAGCTCGGCCGCCAGGGCAAGCGCGTTGTCCGCCTGAAATCCGGCGATCCGCTGGTCTATGGCCGGGCAGGGGAAGAGATGGCCGCGTTGCGCGCCGCCGGCGTCACCTATGAGGTTGTGCCCGGCATCACCTCGGCCTTCGCTGCCGCTGCCGATTTCGAGCTGCCGCTGACGCTGCGCGGCGTTGCCTCCTCGCTCGTCTTCACGACCGGCCACGATCTCACCGGCGACGTGCTGCCCGATTGGGCAAGCCTTGCCGTCTCCGGCGCGACGATCGCCGTTTACATGGGCCGCACGGTCGCCGCCTCGGTCGCCGAGCGGCTGATGCGGGCCGGCATTCCCTCCGAGACCACGGTCGGCGTCATCGAGAATGCCAGCCGCACCGAGCGCCGTCTGCTGCATGGCACGCTCGCCGATCTGCCCGATCTGCAGCATCGCGACGAGTTGACCGGGCCGGTCATGGTCATTATCGGCGATGCTGTCGCCGGCGCCAATTTCGAACTGTCCGAGCCGCTGACGCGCGAGAACGCCCGGCTCGAGGAACTTGCAAGGAGCTGAATATGGGTGACAAGGTTCTGACAGCCAACCGGCTGACGGACGGCATTGCCGTCTGGCTGGATGCGAACGGCAAATGGTCGACCTCGCTGCAGGAGGCGCTTGTCGCCCGTCACAACGAAGCCGTCGAAGCATTGGAAGCCATTGGCAAAAAGTCTTATGCCGACAACGAGGTCGTTGACGTCGCCGTCGTCGATGTTCAGGAAACCAACGGCATTCTCTGGCCGTTGCGCCTTCGCGAGCGCATCCGCGCGCAAGGGCCGACCATGGAATATGCGCCGGGCTACGCTCCTGCCGATCCCGAATTCATTGCAGTCTGAGGAAGACGATGTACCGTTACGACGAATTTGATCATGCCTTTGTCAGCGAGCGCGTCGAGCAGTTCCGCGACCAGGTTCAGCGCCGCCTTTCGGGCGAGCTTGCCGAGGATGCGTTCAAGCCGCTGCGCCTGATGAACGGCGTCTACCTGCAGCTTCATGCCTATATGCTGCGCATCGCCATTCCCTACGGCACGCTGAGCGCGCGCCAGCTGCGCATGCTCGCCCATATCGCCCGCACCTATGACCGCGGATATGGCCACTTCACCACGCGCCAGAACCTGCAGTTCAACTGGCCGAAGCTGTCTGACATTCCCGATGCGCTTGCCGATCTGGCGAGCGTCGAGATGCACGCGCTGCAGACCTCGGGCAACTGCATCCGGAACGTCACCGCCGATCACTTCGCCGGTGCGGCCGCCGATGAGATCGCCGATCCCAGGCCCTATGCGGAAATCCTGCGCCAGTGGTCGTCGGTCCATCCGGAATTCTCCTTCCTGCCGCGCAAGTTCAAGATCGCCGTGACCGGCGCCGAGCGCGACCGCGCCGCGATCCAGGTCCACGATATCGGCCTGCACCTGAAGAGGAACGACAAGGGCGAGATCGGCTTTGCCGTCTATGTCGGCGGCGGCCAGGGCCGCACGCCGATGATCGCCAAGCTGATCCGCGACTTCCTGCCCGAGGAGGATCTGCTCTCCTACACCACGGCGATCGTGCGCGTGTACAATCTGCACGGCCGCCGCGACAACAAGTACAAGGCCCGCATCAAGATCCTGGTGCACGAAACCGGCGCCGGAGAACTGACGCGGCAGGTGGAGGCCGAATTCGCCGCGCTCAGGGATAGCGAACTCAAGCTGCCGGAACGGGATGTCGAGGCGATCGCTGCCTATTTCGCGCTGCCTGCTCTGCCCGAGCGCGCCGAGGGCTGGGAAAACCTCGCCCGCTGGAAGAAGGCCGATCCGGCCTTCGCCCGCTGGGTCCAGCAGAATGTGCAGCCGCACAAGAATCCCGATTACGGCATGGTGACGATCTCGCTGAAGCCGATCGGCGGCATTCCGGGCGACGCCACCGATGCGCAGATGGAGGCCATCGCCGATCTCGCCGAAGAATATGCCTTCGACGAAATCCGAGTCAGCCATGAGCAGAACCTCATTCTGCCGCATGTGGCGTTGGCCGATCTCGAAGCTGTCTATCGTGGCCTCGTCGCCATCAATCTGGCCGAAGCCAATGCCGGCCTGATCACCGATATCATCGCCTGTCCGGGGCTCGACTATTGTGCGCTTGCCAATGCGCGCTCCATTCCGGTCGCACAGGAAATCTCCCGCCGCTTCGGTAGTCCCGAGCGCCAGGCCGAGATCGGCGAGCTGAAGATCAAGATCTCCGGCTGCATCAATGCCTGCGGCCATCACCATGTCGGCCATATCGGTCTGCTCGGCGTGGAGAAGAAGGGCGCCGAACTCTACCAGATCACGCTTGGCGGTTCGGGCGACGAACATACCTCGATCGGCGAAATCATCGGCCGCGGCTTCGAGCCGGACCGGGTGACGGATGCGATCGAGACGATCGTCGACACCTATCTCGGCCTGCGGCTTGATCCGTCCGAAACCTTCCTCGCCGCCTATCGCCGCGTCGGGCCGCAGCCGTTCAAGGATGCGCTCTACGGCTCGGCCGCCGAAGCGGCTTAAGGAGGGGATGATGACGAAGATCTGGAGAGAAACCGGTTTTGTCGACAACGATCCCTGGGTTGTTGAAACCGACGAGGTGAAGGCAACAGGCGCGCAGAAGCCGCTGCTCGGCCTCGACGAACTGATCGCCAGGGCCGGTGAAAGCAATGATGTCGGCCTCGGCGTGCTGATCAAGCCGGCCGATGACGTGCGCCGCCTCGAGCCATATCTCGATCGCCTTGCAATCGTGGCGGTCGCCTTTCCCGCCTTCAACGACGGCCGCGCCTTCAGCCATGCCTCGCTGCTGCGCCAGCGGCTCGGTTACACCAGCGAGCTGCGCGCCGTCGGCGACGTGCTGATCGATCAGGTGCCGCTGATGCTGCGTGTCGGCATCGACAGCTTTGCCGTGACCAACGCGACGGCGCTGAAGCGGCTCGCCGAAAACCGTCTTCCCGGCATTCCCCATCATTATCAGCCGGCGGTGCGTGACGCCGAAGCCGGCAAGGGCTATAGTTGGCGCCGTCAGGCGAAGCCGGCCGCATAAGCGGCCGGTCCGCCTCTTTACGATGGCGGAAATATAGCATGAAGACATTCGAAATCGCGGTGATCGGTGGCGGCCTCGCCGGCATGATCGCCGCCATTGCGCTTGGCCGCGGCGGCCGCAGTGTGGCGCTGGTGGCTCCCGTTGCTGCAAAGGAGGACCGGCGCACCACGGCGCTGATGGATCAGTCGATCCGCTTCCTCGACCGCCTGACGCTCTGGGAAAAGCTGCGCTCGGCGGCAGCACCTCTCACCAGCATGCGAATCATCGACAGCACCGACCGGCTGCTGCGGGCGCCGACCACGACTTTCCGCGCCGCCGAGGTCGGCCTTGATGCCTTCGGCTACAATTTCCCCAACACAGCGCTGACCGAGATCCTCGAAGCGGCCACGGTAGGCGAGGGCAATATCACCCGCTTCACCGAAATGGCCGAATCGATCGACATCTCCGCCGAGAGGGTGTCGATCACGCTTGCCGGCGGCGAGACGATGACGGCCGATTTTGCCGTTGGCGCCGACGGCCGCGGCTCGAAGCTGCGCGAGGCGGCAGGTATCGGCATGCGCAACTGGTCCTATCCGCAATCGGCCATGGTGCTGAATTTCGCCCATTCGCTGCCGCACCAGAATATATCGAGCGAATTCCACACCAAGCATGGTCCCTTCACCCAGGTGCCGCTGCCAGGAAGCCGCTCCAGCCTCGTCTGGGTGCAGGATCCCGCCGAGGCGACCGCCCGCATGGAACTGCCGCTGGCCGAACTGGGCTCTCTCGTCGAGGCGCAGATGCAGTCCATGCTCGGCAAGGTGAGCATTGAGGAAGGTGTGCAGGTCTGGCCGCTGTCTGGCATGATGGCTCATCGTTTCGGCAAGGGGCGCATCGCGCTGATCGGCGAGGCCGCCCATGTCTTCCCGCCGATCGGGGCGCAGGGGCTGAACCTCAGCCTGCGCGATATCATGGCGCTCACCGACATTCTCTGCGACAGGGCGGAACTGCCGCTGCCGGCCGATGCCGGCGAAAGCTTCGACCGCCGTCGCCGCGCCGACATCATGACGCGCACCGCGAGCGTCGATCTGCTCAACCGCTCGCTGCTTTCCGATTTCCTCCCCGTTCAGATGCTGCGCGCTGCCGGCTTGCATCTTCTCTCGGCCATTCCGCCGCTGCGCAACCTCGTGATGCGCGAGGGCATCGAGCCGGGCCGGGGCTTCCGCGATATTCCGGACTCGCTAAGGGAAAAGCTGAAGCGGAAGAAGGCCTGAGCGGATCGCGATCAGCCAGAGCGAAACGCTGGCCACCGAAAGCACCGTCGTGATCAGGATCGTCGCCGAGGCCCGTTCCTGCCAGACGCCATATTGCTGGCCGATGACAAAGACATTGGTCGCCGTCGGCAGCGAGGCCAGCAGCACGGCCGCCTGGATCCAGACCGGCTCGAAACCGCCCACAGCGGTCAGCGCGATGAAAACCGCGATCGGATGCAGGATCAGCTTCGCCGGCACGATGTAGCCGATCTCAGCCGGAATCCGCTTCAGCGGCCTCAGCGCCAGCGTCACCCCCATCGCGAAGAGGGCGCAGGGCGCGGCCGCCTGGGCGAGGTAGTCGACGAGGCGCTGGAACGCCAGCGGCTGATCGATGTGGAAGGCGGCGACGGCAAAGCCCGCCGCCGTCGACAGGATGAAGGGATGCAGCGCCACCTTGCGGGCAATATCGGCGGCAAGCCGGCCGGCCGAGCGCTTGTCGTCGCCGGCTGCCGCCATCAGCGCCGGCGCCACGATGAAATGCAGCGCGTTCTCGAAGCAGATGATCAGCGCCACCGGCACGGCAGCCCCTTCGCCGAGCGCCAGCAGCGCCAGCCCAGGCCCCATATAGCCGATATTGCCATAGGCGCCGGCAAAGGACTGGATGGTGCATTCATCAAGCGGATTGCCGCGCACCAAACGGCCGATGACAAAGAGCAGGATGAAGACCGCATAGGTCGCGGCGATATCTGTGACGATGAAATCGAGCCGCGTCAGCTCTTCGATCGGCGTGCGCGAGACGAGCTTGAAGAACAAAGCGGGCAGGGCGGCGTAGATGATGAAGGTGTTCAGCCAGCCGAGCGCTACGGCCGGCTGCTTCGTCGCCTTGGCGGCGGCATAACCGATCAGGATCAGGCCGAAGAACGGCAGCAGCAGGCTGATGATGTCGGCCAAGGGAAAGTCCGGTTTTCGCGGGAAGGTCGGCGGGGAAGAATCTCTTCTAGCCGATTTGCATCAGGATCGGAAAGGTCTGCTGGAACCAGATCGCCACATCGCTGACCCAGCCGAACAGGAAGGCGAGGCCGGTGAGGACAAGGAAGACGCCCATCACTTTTTCCACCGTGCCGAGATGGCGGCGGAAGCGCGACAGGAAGCGCATGAAGGCGCCGGAAAAGCCGGCGGCGATCCAGAAGGGGATGGCAAGACCGAGCGAATAGATGGCAAGCAGCCCGGCGCCGGAGCCGACCGTCTCGCGGGACGCGGCGACACCGAGGATGGCGCCGAGCACCGGGCCGATGCAGGGCGTCCAGCCGAAGGCGAAGGCAAGGCCCATGACATAGGCCCCGGTCAGCGTCGCCGGCTTGCCGCCGCCCTGGAAGCGCGCTTCGCGGGCAAGCAGCCCGATTCGGAAGAGGCCGAGGAAATTCAGCCCCATGACGATGATGACCAGCCCGCCGATCTTGGAGAGCAGATCGAGGTGCTGGCGAAGCGCCATGCCGATGCTCGACGCACCGGCGCCGAGCGCCACGAAGACGGTGGCAAAGCCGAGCGTGAAGAGCAGCGCCGAAAACAGCACGCCGCGCCTGATCGTCGGCGAAACCGCCACCGCCCCGCCGCCGCGGAACTGCTCGACCGAAATGCCGGCCATATAGCAGAGATAGGGTGGGACGAGGGGAAGCACGCAGGGCGAAAGAAAGGATAGCGCCCCTGCCAATAACGCGCTCCACAGGGAAATATCGGCAATCGACACGCATTCTCTCCGACTGCAATCTGCGCCCTGTTCCTAGCGTCGCAGGCCCGGGATTGCCAATCACCTTTTTGCGTGGGCGACAAATCTGCCTTTGCGCGCCAGAGAAATGTGCCTTACCTTCGCAAAAAGCCGAATTTTTCGGTTGACCGCAATGGGTCACCTGCCTATGTTCCGCCCACTTCCAGCCGGGGTGCTTCACACCCGCGGAGAGGGAGAGCGTAGCTCAGCCGGTAGAGCAACTGACTTTTAATCAGTAGGTCTCGGGTTCGAACCCCGACGCTCTCACCAAAAAACTCCAAGAAAAACAAATGCCTAAAGTTTCGAATGCGGAACGATCGCTCCGGTGAATCGGATTGGGGGAAAATTGGCTTCCGATTTTCCCCGAAGTTGTGGCATCCTTCCCCCATGCCCGCGCCGTCGAAAAGAACGCCGTCCTCCGATCCGCATCGTTCCCTGCGGCTTCGGCTTGCTTATCCATCCGCAAATTAAGTCTGTACTGTAAGAAGCTGACCTGCTCTCTATAGCGGCTAGCTTTCAAGGAAGTTTTAGGTGAAATAATTTCAATGAAGATCTGACGATATACCGGCGATTTTGGTCGCATTTATCGTTATAGGCTCTTGCATCTCACAGAGTGTGCTCATTTTTTTTGGCTGGGGCATCCTTTGCGTCCTCGGCTTGTCCGTCAGGTACGGCTTGTTTCGCGGCAAAGAGGCTGAGAGCGAGAAGTATGCATTCTACAGGTTTTTGTTTTTTCTCCTGATGGCAGAATATACATGGAGCGGGTTTAGGTGGGATCAGGCCAAAAGCGATCGTCAAAGCCCCCCATGACGTCCGCGAATTGCTCGATCTGCTCTGTGAATTCTGGGAACCCGTCCACCCGGCGTTGATGCTCCGCCTTGCCTCTCACGGGGCCGCCAGCGCGCTTCGTCGGCTGGGCCGGGGGAATATGCTCCATACCGAACATCGCGCGTTGCCGGTGCCCAGGAGCTTTTTCCCGTAAGGAAACTTCTTTACCGAATTCGCTAATCTTTCGAATTCTGCACCTTTAAAAAACGGCGGCATACCGCTGCATCGAGACATTCAAAGATATCAATCCCGCGATGTTTCTCTCGGGGGAAACTGAGGAGGCTATTCGTCTCTCCGAGGAGATCGAATCGGATGGTGACAAACTCTTTCGCATTGCCTGCGAGCATGGGCTCGAGGGCATCATCGCCAAAGATCGAAACAGCACCTATCGCGGCGGGCGCGGTGGCGAATGGCAGAAGATCAAATGCATCCAGAGTGACGGCTTCGCGATCGTGGGATATCAGAGGTCCAGCTCGGCGTTCGGGAATATCGGAGCGTTGCTCCTAGCGGCGCGAAAGGAAGGCCAGCTGGTCTATGTCGGATCGGTCGGAACAGGCTTTAAGGCAGACCAGGCTATGAAGCTGCGTGCAACCATGGACAAGATGAAGGTGTCAGCGCCAGCGGTGAGGTATACCGGCCATCGCAAGAATCTGGTCTGGATCAAGCCCAAACTCGTCGCTGAGATCGAATACCGGGCCTGGACGCATGATGGGAAGCTGCGGCATGCGTCGTATAAGGGGCTGCGCGAAAAAGAAGACGACGCTGTGGTTTATGATCTATAGGAGCGAAGAGAATTCATTCGACCACCTCAACTAGGTCGGCTATTCGCTTATCGGTTACGACGATAGGACTGCCAATGGCATGGCGAAAACGGAAGACAGCCCGTCGCTCTGACTCACTCTCGAAAGTTTTGGGCTTACAAAAAACAGAAGGAAGCTCCGCTAATCTCAACAACTCGTCGGAGTGCCTCTCAAAAAGAGTAACCAAGTTTTGTGGATCTATTTTGCCACTGTCGCCGATAAGCTCACAGATTTCGGACGCGAGGGCGGTCTCATGAGAGTAGACTTTGACATCCGAGTACTGAACATCCTTAAGTTCGTAATCGACCACATCCAGGTGGGCAGCGATGACTTGTAAAAGTGCGTTAGCATCCGGAAAACGAACAAGCCGCTCTCCAAATTTCCCCTTCATTTCGGTTCGATTCTCGGTCGACGCTGTGAAGCACATCACGCCGCAGTTCGAAGCTGCTGCGCCCTCGAAGTATGCCGCTGTCCGTCCGTCGTGGAGATAAAAGGCTCCAAAGCCCTCTTGTTCATCTCGTGCAAACGCATTCTCTGTCTTTCGATAATCAGACACCGGCGATATCTGCGCTCGCCCCGCCAACCAGTGCGAGAGCGCGCCGTCGGACATGAACTTGTAGACCGCGCCAGCAGTGTATGACTGCGGCACGTCCATGATCTTCGAGCGACTGATCCAACCCTCGTACCGCCGATCGTGCTCTTCTTCTGAAACTTCCGGCAGCCCATCGTTTTCCTCCTCAATTGATAAGAGGTACTCCTTCAATGTCGCGCCTAGGGAAACAAGTTCCTCATCCGTCAGTCCCTCATTGAACGTGGCCATGCCGCGGATCGTTATCTGTCCTCCATCCTTGGTAAGCCGGGATCCGATCCAAGGGATAAATTCATATTCGGTCATTCAACCACTCTACTGCTGGAAGCTTCGCCAATGTTTTTGGGCAGGCAGTCTATGAGATTCGGCTCCATCAACAACGAGAATCAGACGACGTGAAAGAACGTTCTGGAAACAGACATTCAGAATGAAAAAAGGACCGCATTCAGAATGTAAACTCTTGCGCTCATTCGCATCTTGTTCAGCGAATCCTCAATTCCGTCGAGCGCTGCACTTCGTAGGAAATCGCGCGGCTTAAGCACTCCCATCAACGTCGCCATCTTCGTCCAACACGCGCACCGGCAGATAGGTGTTCTTTTCCATCCACTCCCGGACGATATACCTGATAGCGTCCGCGCGCGTCAGCACCAACTCGCGAAAGACATTCCGTAGGGCCTCTTCGGTATATTCGTCGCGAGCGATCGAGATGGTGTTGCGCACGGGCATGGGGCCGGCGCTGCACAATCTGCGAATCGAGCACAGAGCTCGTTGACATCAACCTCCTGAAAACTACAATCTTTGATTGACGAGGTATGGAGGCTCACCGTGAAAAATCAGGTGCTCAAGGACTACCTTATCTTTCTCGTGCCCGCGTTTGTCATCCCCCTAGGCTTGTACCTCACTGATGAGACCACTTCGCCGACCACACTGTTCAAGCTTGGCTTGCTGTTTCCGCTCTTTTTGCTTGCGATGAAGGGACTGGCTGGTTTCTTTCCGCCCGAGAACCTGCGGGACCGATCCGTTGCCCGAATAGCTGAATACGCTATCCTCCAAGGCTTGGTTTTTGCAGCATTTATATCGATGTTCGGCGACTTTATGCAAGCCGAGCTGCAGTCCAGCTTTCTTTCGACGTTGCGGCAGTTTGCATTCGCTGCCGTGCCGGTGTCTGTTTTCCACTTTGTATCGGCGCTGAACGCACAAAAGAAGCTGCGTGCCTCTTAAGTGCTTCCAGAGACAGCGAGGCCGGTAGGCCACCGGTCGAATACAACGGCTGGCGCAAGGACTTGGTTTGGCTTCAGCTTCAGCAAGGCGGCCGTGGCGCGAATTCCAACCAACCGAAACCTGCAACGCGAACCGGACCGGCTTCAACGCTACGGCGCCTCTACCTCCGGCGATACGGAGGAGGTGGAAAGTGAGGGTGCATTCGAGCTTCGCGGCGCCGATGTCCAGCTCGCGGCGATAGCGCTTCCTCAGCGTTGTCGGATCGATCTCTAGCGCGCGGCAGATTTCGCGTTGCGGAATGCCCTCGGCGGCAAGCACTTGGACAAGACGGCGCTGCCTGTCCGTAGGGTGGTGCGGAGGGCGACCGGGGTGATTTTCGGGCGCTTCATGCATGGACGGGAAATATGCCCAAGTGAGTAGCAACTGCCATCAGCGAGGTGAGCGGCTGAACATCATCCCCGAAGTGACGGTTGCGCCCCGAGATTGAAATCATGCGTCAGTTCCTCTTTGATGGCAGGGCGATCGTTGCTCAGTAGCGGAGATTGCGATGGATGCGACCACCCTCAGCGAACGCCTTTTTGGCCTGTCCTTCCTGATGCTCTGGGTGTTGCCGGCGATCCTGATCTTTAGCGGCGTGCGTCACGGGTTGAATGCAGAACCAAAGGACGATGATCGGTCCCGCGCGCAGGCTCGGTCAGATGGACGCATAGTCCGGCATCTCCTCGAAGGCGACAGGCGGAATAGGGCCGTGACCCAGGCTGTCGAAGCCAAGGCCAGATCCTATTTCGCGCGCCGCATCGGCAAAATCCATCTGGCAGCGCTCGCCTTCTTCATCGTGACGACCTTGTTTCTGGCGCTCTGGAATCGCCATGAGGCAAAGATGCAGCGGGCGTCGCAAATCCAAGTCACATCGCCGTTGCAGCACGATAAATGACCGAGATGGTGGCAGTCGCTATGTCCCTCCCAAGTGTCGTCAGCATGAGCTTCAGATGAGATTGCACGCCCATCTAGCTCATCTAGGCTGATAGTCTTCATCAAACTTTGGCGGCCGCCACAGTCCGAACGCCTAGCTGTGAAATGTTCGCTCTCGTCTGGCGAGGAGCGCCCAGGGCCGCGACGCGATCACCGCTGAACGATCACGCGGGTTCCCGGCTGGACCATATCGTAAAGCTCCTCGACATCCTCGCGATACATCCGGAAGCATCCGCTTGATGCGTTGGTGCCGATGGAGGAGGGGTCGTTGGTACCGTGGATGCGGAGCAGTCCGTCGGCAAGGTAGATCGCCCGGGTTCCAAGCGGATTTGCGGGTCCGGGTTCTACGACTGCCGGGAGTCTTGGGTTCTTCTGGCGCATGCTGGCGGTTGGCCGCCATTCGGGATGCAGTCGTTTCGACACGACCCGCGTTGTCCCGTACCATTGTTTGCCTTCGCGGCCGACGGCGATGGGGTAGGCAAACTGCTCACCCGCTGACGTCGTGTAGATAAGGGTGTGCTCACGCGTGGCAATGACGATGGTTCCTCTTCCAACGCGCGTCGATGGCTGCCGACGTTCTGGAAAGGGTTCCTGATAACCAGGATCCGGCTCGTAATAGGGAGGGGGATAGGGGCTGTAAGGGTCATCATAACCGTAGCCGTCGTATTCATCGTATCCATCATACGGCGCGTAAACTTGGGCTTGGGCCTGCACCGCTATCAGAAACAGGGCTGCAGCAAGGAGAACCAGCAATCTCATTCTTCGTATCCGCTTGGTGTCCGATCATGATTGGGTTGAATTCTATGGCGGCACTATGGCGGCGCGGGTCTCGATTTGCCGGTCGCTCGTTCTCCGCCGAGTTCACGCATCTCGCCCACGAACACCCTCAAAAGGAGGCTGCGACGGGTGATATCTTTGCTGAGAGCATTCGTGAGGCTCAAGGACTGGCTGCGCATCGCTCACCGCTGCGTTAGATGCGCCCACACCTTCTCTTCGGCCATCTGCATCGCAGTCGCCGTCATCCTATGGCTCTGATCAATGCGTCCTGAGCCTAAACCTTGCCCAGATGCTTCGGCCAGAATTCCTGGTGGACTTCGGCGGCTTCCCCTTCGAGGTTCGTCGGGCCGACCACCGTGACGGCACGCGCGCCGGTCTGCAACACCGCCCGGCTGGGCACGTTCAACCCGATCCCGGCAATCTCGCCAAGCCGCGTTTCGGAGCACGCAAACACCATGCGTCCGATGCCCGACCAGTAAATCGCCCCGGAGCACATCGCGCAGGGCTCAGTGCTGGTGTAGACCGTGCAGTCGGCGAGAAAAGCGGGGTCGTAGTGCTGCGCCGCCAGTTTGACCAGGTTCATCTCGGCGTGGTTTGTCATATCGTGGCCGGTGAAGACGCTGTTTTCGGCGCGCAAGATGATTTCGCCATCCTTGACCAGGACCGAGCCAAACGGTTCGTCGCCGTTTGCCATCGCGGATTTCGAGAGCGCAATTGCCTCGCGCAGAAACGGCTCGTGATTTTCCATGACACCCCCCACAGCTAGAGCGGAATGATCTTCCCTCGGATTGGAAGAATTTCCAAGGGCTGCAAATCAAATCGAGATTGGTGATCTGCATTGCCTTCCGCGCAGACGCTGACGGGCGGTCCCCCGGCTTTCATTCTCGGAACCAAAAGCGCCCGCATCGACTTTCACCCCTGAGTTATCTTGGAGGTCCCCTGATGGACAGAACACCGAAAACGGCCATCCGCGGAATGATGTCCTATGTGCTCGCGCTTCTTGTCCTCGGCATCCTGGCGGGCGCCGTTTATACGCTCTACGGCCATCCCGCCGATCCGTCCGAGCAACCAGCGACTGAGACCATTCCGCAGAAGGCGACAGCTCCGCAGTGAGAGGCCCCACAACAGCTTTTTGATTGATCGCCCTCCGGAACGAATGGTGAAAGAGGGGCGCTCTGCCGGATCCGGCGCCCCACCCGGTCCGGTCGTGTTGCAACGCCTGCGCTCCACCGCGAAACGCCGCGCAAGCGGCAACCAACAGGGCTTCGGAAGGCAAGGCAGAAATTCTGCCGCAAGTCCTTCCCACCATTAGAGAGCTTATATTTATAGGGGGAACAACCTGCGACAGGGGGAAATCGGCACCCGAACAGGCATCCCGAAATCGGGGAGGGTCAACGCGGCGGGTCGGCCCGCTATGGCGGATTTTGCGCTCGGACAATGTGAACAGAGGAGTTCGCGGATGAAAGAACATGCGGTCGTGATATCGGGAGGAGGGCCGACGGGGCTGATGCTGGCGGGTGAACTGGCCCTCGCGGGCGTCGACGTCGCCGTCGTCGAACGGCGCGAGAATCAGGAGATCGTCGGTTCGCGGGCCGGCGGTCTGAGTTCGCGCACGCTCGAGGTCCTCGACCAGCGTGGCATCGTCGACCGGTTCCTCAAGGAAGGGCAGATCGCCCAGGTCACAGGATTTGCGGTTAGCCGGCTCGATATCAGTGATTTCCCGACGCGGCACAATTACGGGCTGGCGCTGCGGCAGAAGCATATCGAGCGCATTCTGGCCGACTGGGTCGGCGAGTTGCCGGTGACGATCTATCGCGGCCGCGAACTGGCCACTTTCCGGGAGGATGAGGCCGGCGTCACCCTCGACCTCTCCGATGGGTCGTCGCTGCGAGCGGGCTATCTCGTCGGCTGCGATGGCGGCCGCAGCCTGGTTCGCAAGCTGGCCGGCATTGCCTTTCCGGGATGGGATGCGACGACCAGCAATATTCTCGCCGAGGCTGAGATGGAGGAGGAGCCGCCGCTCGGTGTCCACCGCACGGCGCTCGGCATGCATGCCTTCGGCCGCGAGGAATATCAAATCCGCGATGGCAAGGTGGTGTTTGCCGGCGAAGGTCCGATCAACATCATGGTGACGGAACAGACGGCCGGCGGCGCAGGCGAGCCGACGCTTGACGATCTCAGGCAAGCGCTCATCGCCGCCTGCGGAACCGATTATGGCATCCACGGCCTGAGGTGGATTTCCAGGTTCACCGACATGTCGCGCCAGGCGGAGGTCTACCGCAGGGGCAGGGTGCTGCTGGCAGGTGATGCCGCCCATGTGCATTCGCCGGTCGGCGGGCAGGGGCTCAATACCGGTGTGCAGGATGCCGTGAACCTCGGCTGGAAGCTCGCCCCGGTGGTGAAGGGCGTATCGCCTGAGGCCTTGCTCGACACCTATCACGCCGAGCGTCATCCGGTTGCCGCCCGCGTGCTGCGCACGACGATGGCGCAGGTCGCATTGCAGCGGACCGATGATCGCACCGAGGCTCTCAGAGAGGTCGTGCTGGAACTGCTTGGCCTGGAGGAGGCGCGCAAGAAGATCGCCGCCGAAATGTCCGGGCTCGGCATCCGCTACGACCTCGGCGAGGGGCATCCGCTGCTCGGCCGCCGCATGCCCGACCTCGACCTGGTCACGCCGGACGGCCCATTGCGTCTCTTTACCCTGTTGAAAAACGCGAGGCCGGTGTTGTTGAACCTCGGACCGCGCGGCAGCCTCGACAGCGGGCCATGGTCAGGCCGCGTGCCTTTGGTCGATGCGCGCTATGACGGGCCATGGGAGTTGCCGGCGGTGGGGGCGGTCGCAGCCCCGACCGCGGTGCTGATCCGGCCGGACGGTTATGTGGCCTGGGTGGGCGAGGGGTCTCAGGATGGCCTCGACGCCGCGATGAACACCTGGTTCGGGCCGCCCCGCTGACAGACTAAAAAGCCGCTGAGCTAGGCAGCCAGCGAAATCGGCGCGACGTCCGGCATTGGCTCCGGCATCGGTTTGCCGCGGCGCTCCCAGGTGCGGCGGCTGATGCCGAAGGCCTCCCAGGGGCGAGCTGCGCTGAGCGAATTGTCGAGATAATCGGCCCTCGACACGGCGCCGGCGGCCCGCCGCCGCTCTTCCTTTCGGTTTCGGTCGCGCTGGCGCCGCTTTTCCTTTTGCAGCCTCGCTCTTTTCGCCTTCGGCACGTCGAAGGCGCCGATGGTGCGAATGTCGAGCGCGCTGCGTTCGGCAAAGCTCTGATGCAGGGCGTGACCGAGCGCGTCGGCGGTCAGGGGAGAAAAGCGCAGTTTCGTGCGCTCATAGATGATCACCTCGATCGCGGCTTTCTCAGCCCAGGGCAGCCATCGCGCCGCCCAGCCGAGAACCACCTCGACAAAGTCTTCCCCGAACTCGACAAAGGCGAGACCGGCGATCACCTCGACATAAATGAAGGCGTCATCCGCCTCGGGTACGATGTCGCCATGACGATGGCGGATCAATTTTTCGATCTCGCGCATCCTTCCGCGGAAATGGTTCCAGCGGCCGCCTCGCATGCGGCGCTGCACGGCCTTGTAACCGAGCAGGCAGTCGCCGATTTTGATCGCGGTAACGTCCCGCGCAAGACCCTCCGCACGCCCGGCCTCGTCAGCCGGATCTGCCGAGCGAGCCCCTTCATCCGCGCCGACGAGACGATCCATCGTTTCTCCTTTGCGACCAGGCCCGAGAGGCCGAAACGCGTGATCGTAGCGGAAGTGGGGGCGGTGAAGCTCGCTTTTTCTGCGTTATTCTCTCAGTTATTTTAAGCGAAGCTCCCGCTATCCCGGCAGCCCCGCGATATCAAGCGCAGCGCCGAGAGACGCCGCCAAGGCCGGGTCGCAGTCGACGCCGGAAAATTGCATGCCGTAGCGAAAAGCAGGCTGCAGTTCCAGAACGCGAGCCGCCGCACTTCTGGCGTCGCTGAGACGTCCGAGTTTTGCAAGCGAGGCCGTCAGGAGCATGTGCGAAATGCTGTGGCGCGGATTGTGTTGAACCGCCCTGTAGGCAGCTGTGACGGCCTCTTCATATTGTCCCAGTTGGAAGTGACCGAGCACCAGCGCATGGAAAGCCGACCACGCCCAGGGATCGAAAGGGCTGAGACGCAGAGCCCGCTCGCCCCATTCGATGGCGCGATCAGCCTTTCCAGCCCAGCCGAACATCACGCCGCCGACGATATAGGTGATCGCCGAAGATGGGCTGACGGCGAGCGCCGCCTCGGCCGCGGCGAAGGCGGCGTCACGATCATGTTCGTCCATGCCGATGGAAAAACCTGCAAATGTCAGGGCAAGCGCATCGTCCTGGCCGTAGAGAATGGCCGCCCGCGCATGCCGGACCGATGCCAGACGATGGTCTTCAAGCAAGCCGGCGCGCAGGAAGAGGCAGTGATGGCACATGGCCGCGAAGGCATGGGCCAGCGCATAGCGGGGTTCGAGTGCAAGCGCCCGCTCCAACAGCGCCAATGCCCCTGCTGCCTCGGTCGGCATGCCGCAATAGACGTCGGGCTGGGCCTGCAAAACGAGGTCGTAGGCGTCGAGGTTTTCGGGCCGCTTGCGCTTGACGCGCTCCAGTTCCGCCCGGCGCAGGCGCGGCTCGATGGCGCTGACGACGTTGAGGGCGATTTCGTCCTGCAGATCGAAAATGTCGGCGAGCGGGCGGTCGAAGCGTTCCGTCCACAGCAGGTTTCCCGTTTCGGCCTCGATCATCTGCGCCGATAGCCGCACACGACCGCCGGACCTGCGCACGCTGCCTTGCAGAAGATAACGCGCGCCGAGCTCCTGGCCGATCTGTTTCACGCCGAGAGCTTGGGGGTCGTAGGTGAAGCTCGATTTCGGCGCGACCACGAACAGCCAGTTCACCCGGGAGAGCCCCGCCGCTATGTCCTCAATGACACCGTCCGCGAAATATTCGTCTTCCTCGTCGCCATTCGAATTCGAGAAGCGAAGCACGGCAACGGACGGTCTGGATGGAAGGGCAGACACGGGCAGTGTCGGCTGGGCCGCGATGGCGGGCAAACTTTCGCTGGTGACCGCCGGCCCGATATAGCGGTAGCCCCGCCGCGGCAGGGTTTCGATCCAGTCCGGCCCTCCGCCCGTAGAAAGAGCCCGGCGTATGGCCGCCATCTGAACGGTAAGATTGCTGTCCTCGATGGCGAGACCGGGCCATGCGGCTTCGATCAGCGCCTCCTTGCCGACGGGCGTTCCCGCCCGTTCCAGAAGCACCCGCAAGAGCGCCACGGCGCGTCGCCCCAACCCCAGCGGCTCTGCTCGGCAAAACAGGATTTCGGCATCCGCGTCGAGGCAAAACGAGCCGAACTTGTGCATCGCAGCCATGTGTCGAGGAAATATCATTCGCAGAAATTTTGCAACAATTTCGCAAGACCTTTGCGACTTCGAGGCGGGAAGGCGGCATCGTTGAAGCGGCTGAAAAGGCCGCATGTTTTCGGAAAGTGGAGGAGAGTGAAATGAGTGCGAAAGCCGTTGTTCGAATGCCGGGTGAGGGCAAGGAACTGAGCCTAGCCGGCAAGCCGTTGAGGTTCCTTGTGGCGGGGGAAGACACCAGGCATACTTCTATGTTCGACTGGACGTTGCCGCCGGGTTTCTTCACCGGGCTTCATGTTCACCGCGTCCAGGAGGAAACCTTCTTTGTTCTTGAAGGCGAATGCGAATGGGAGGTCGGCGGCCGGAGGATCACGGCGAAACCCGGCACCTATGTCTTCATCCCGCCAGGCGTTCCCCACAATATCGGCAATGCCAGCGGCAAGGCGGCAAGGATGATCATGACGGTCTCGCCGCCCGGACACGAACACTATTTCGAGGAGCTCGCAAAACTTGTCGAACAAAGCAGCCCTCCGGATGCGGGCGCCATCGCTGAACTGAGGGAGCGGTACGACACGACGCAGATCTCGACGCTGCAGAAATAGGATGTGATCGGGGGTTCCCGGGCGCCCGCGGTTGGTCCTGCGCGGGATCCCGGGCCCCGTTGATTTCTATTGGGAACGTCCCGTGTTATCATGCCCGGCCTGACGTCATCAGCCGTATTGTCAGTACAGAGACTTGTCCGATGAGCGAAGTGGACGTGCTTTTTGCCAGCCTGCGACAGGCGGCTGACCCGCAGACGGTCGAGTGCATCGAAAATGTCGTCAAGCACGGCGCCGATCGGGATCTCAACCGCGTCAATGCGCTCGCTTTCGCCGCCAAGCACCATCTTGACGAAGAGAAGACCATCGCCGCCTTTCTGCATGCGGCCCGCATCGGCGCATTCGAGATGACCTGGAATGTGCTATGCCCGGGCTGCGGCGGCGTCCTCGACAGCGGCGCAACCCTCAAAGGGGTCAACCAGGACAGCTATCATTGCGCCCTTTGCGCCGCCGGATACGAGCCGACCCTTGACGAGATGGTCGAGGTCACCTTCACGGTCAGTCCGCGGGTGCGCCGGATTGCCGCGCACGAACCCGACCGGCTGCCGCCGCTCGAATATTACCGCCAGATTTTCTTCAGCTCCGGCGTCGACCTGCCGGAGGATCTGGAAGCCAGGTTCGACCGCATCCTGCTGGAACTGATCGAGCTGGCCCCGGGCGAGAAGGCCTTCGTGTCGCTTCAGCTGCCGGCGCAATTCGTGATCATCTTCGATGCGGTGACCCATTCGGCGCAGTTCGTCGATGTGCAGGGGGAGCCGACCGACGAGCGCCAGAACCTCTCGATGGTCATCAGTCGCGGGCATGCGCTGAACGAAACCGTGACGCTGCGTCCCGGCTCGCTGCGGCTCACGCTCGAAAATCACACCGATCGCCGGGTGGTCCCGAATGTCTGTATTGCCGGCGATGACCTGCACGACCTCCTGGGCCGCAGGCGGGAGTTTCTGACGGCCAAGCGCCTGCTGACGAACCAGAGTTTTCGTGACATCTACCGGACCGATACGCTCGATGTCGACCAGCGCCTGAAGATCACCAGCCTGACGTTCCTGTTCACCGATCTCAGGGGCTCGACCGCTCTCTATGAGCGCGTCGGCGATCTTGCCGCTTTCGATCTGGTGCGGGCGCACTTCAGGGTTCTTCACGAGATCGTCGCCACCGAGGCCGGAGCGGTTGTCAAGACGATCGGTGATGCCGTGATGGCGACCTTTCCGAGCCCGGACCGGGCGGTGGCGGCGGCGCTGAGGATGCGCGAGGCGATGCGGCGGCTGAATGCCGAACACGGCAGCGAAGACCTCCTGCTGAAGATCGGCATCCATGAGGGGCCATGCCTCGCCGTCAACCTCAACGACAGGCAGGACTATTTCGGTCAGACGGTTAATATCGCCTCCCGCGTCCAGGGCCTTGCCGACCCGAATGTGATCATGACGACCGAGGCGATCGTCGAAGATGCCAATGTCTCGGAGATCCTGCGCGACAGCGGCGTCACATCGGCCTCACGAATGGCGGAGCTTCAGGGCATCGGCAGGGAGGTCAGGATCTTCGCCCTGTCGTGAGCCTCATCCACCGACCAGGCTTCACTGCGGAGCATCGAGCCTTCTGCATCGGCATCTCACGACCTCGACGCCGCGTTTGGCACGTTCCCTCTCCCCGTTGGAACGGGGAGAGGGGCAGCCATCGGCGCCAAGCCGACAACTGAGGCACATGACGAAGGAGAAGGCAGTTTACGCCACCAGCCCCTTGGTCAGTTCCAGCGCCTGCCGCTCGAACAGCCGGCGATAGATGCCACCATTAAGCCGGATCAGCGCCTGGTGATCACCTTCCTCGACGATTCTGCCCTTGTCGAACACCAGCAGCCGGTCCAGCGCCCGCACCGTGGAGAGCCGATGCGCGATCACAAGCGTCGTGCGGCCGTCCATCAGGCGTTCCATGGCTTGCTGGATCTGCACTTCGCTTTCGCTGTCGAGGCTCGACGTCGCCTCGTCGAGGATCAGGATCGGGGCATCGGCCAGGAAGGCGCGGGCGATGGCGACACGCTGCCGCTCGCCGCCCGACAGCTTGACCCCGCGTTCGCCCACCATCGTCTCATAGCCCTTCGGCAGGTCCACGATGAAGCCGTGGGCATTGGCCTGTTTCGCCGCCTGCTCAATTTCGCGGCGCGAGGCGTTCGGCCTGGAATAGGCGATATTTTCCGCCAGCGTGCGGTGGAACAGGATCGGCTCCTGCTGCACGATCGCGATCTGGCCGCGCAGGCTCGATTGTGTGACCTCGGCGATATCCTGCCCGTCGATCCGGATGGCGCCCGAGTTCACGTCATAGAGGCGCTGGATGAGCTTGACGAAGGTGGTTTTGCCCGAGCCCGAATGCCCCACCAGCCCCACACGCTCGCCCGGCCGAATGGTGACCGAGAAGTCCTCGTAGAGCGGGTCGGGATGCGCGCCATACTGGAAGGTGACGTAATCGAATACGATCTCGCCCGCGCCGATCGCAATCGGCTTGGCGTGCGGCTTGTCCTCGATGCCGAGCGGCATCCTGTCGAGCAGCACCAGTTCCTCCATGTCGTTGACAGCGCGCTGGAGGTTCCGGATGTCCTGGCCGACATTGCGCAGATAGCCCTGCAGAACGAAGAACATCGCCAGCACGAAGGTGACGTCGCCGGGGCTCGCCAGCCCCTGCCGCCACATGATCAGGCCCGTCCCCAGAATGCCGGCCTGCATGGATACCATCATGAAGCCCTGGATGGTGCCGCTCAAGGTGCCGCGCTTCCATGTCCGCCGCGTGCGGCTGTCCCATTTCGCCAGCACATGGCGCAGGCGGGCTTCTTCGCGGGATTCGGCACCGAAGGCCTTGACCACCGAATTGCAGCTGATCGCATCCGCCAGCGCGCCGCCGAGCCTGGTGTCCCAGGCGTTGGCGAGCCTTGCCGCCGGCGATACGAAGCCCATGGAAAGCGCCACGGTGACGCCGATATAGACCAGCGATCCGAGAGCCACGATCAGACCCATGACCGGCCAGTAGCTGCCGAGCACGATACTGGCGCCCACCAGCATGACGATGGACGGCAGCAGCGCCACAAGCAGCAGATCATTGAGCGAGTCGAGCGCCCACATGCCGCGGGTGATCTTGCGCACCGTCGAACCGGCGAAGCTGTTGGCGTGCCAGTCGGTCGAGAACCGCTGCACCTTGTGGAAACCGTTATTGACCACATCCGCCATGATGCGCAACGTCAGCCGGATGATGCCATTGAAGATGAACCAGCGCAGTGCCACGCTGATAAAGCCGAGAACGACGACGACGGCAAAGGCGCTGAGTGCGCCGTCGGCCGCGTTGCCGCCGGCAATGGCGTCGACGATGCGGCCGGAAAATACCGGCACCATGACCTCGGCCAGCGTGCTGGCGGCAACCAACACGATGATAACGCCCACCAAAACAGCACGGTGGCTCCAATGATGAAGAACAAAGCCGAGCACGTGACGATAGGCATCGGCGCGGAAATCGAGCTTCTTGCGAGTCATTTTTACAAGCCCGGCCCGTATCGGAAACCGGTCCTCAAAATCGAGAGTTGAAAGGCACAGCCCGCGCGGAAGACGAAGTAATGCCGTCAGATCAATCGGGCTGAGGGAAGAGAAAACCGCATGTCGCGCGCGCTTGAGGCGGGGCGCGAATGGATATGACCTATCGTCGGGACATACCACACGGGAAGGCTTCGATGATTGCTGATGTCATTCAACGCCTCCCTTTTGTTCGATCTGAAGCGGTAGCGTTTTGTAGCGAAGCAATTCGCCGTTGCCAAGAGGGAATCTACAACCGTACGGAAAGTGATGCGAAAACGACACAATTTATGGGCTGCGAAAACTCGTGGCGCCGCCGAGGCCTTTGCGCAGGTCTGTTTGGGCTGTCGGATGATTGTTAGTCTTTGTTTCGTAGCCACGGCCTGCCAGTGGCTGGGACCAACGGTCAAGACAAAACCCACTCCATCAGCGCATTCTGGGCGTGAAGCAGGAATGCTTTTGCGGGACGGCTTTGGCAGGCAGGGTGCAACATCGCGTCGGCCGTTACTTCCTGTCCCCTTGCGACGGGCGGGCAGGGCAAGAAGATCGTGTCACGCCGTCCTTTGTCGAGGAGCGTTGCCGTCACCTGATATTCCGTCAGCTCGCTTTCCGCCGCGTCTTTCGGCCACGAGTCCGTGATGACGACGTCCGCATCGAGGGCATGACTGATATCTCGGCTGATTTCGAAATTCGGATTCAGGAGATGGGGATCGGCTACGTGCCAGCGCTCCGGATAGACTTGGACGACGCGGATGGGCATGGATTTCGCTGCCTCGACCCAGGAACGAAGAATGTTGGCATCTGGCGCGATCCCGACAACCTTCAGGCCTTGCAGCGATCCCCTGACGCTCTTGATGTAGGCGAGATCGCCGAGCGTCTCACACGGATGATTTAGTCTTGTCCGGGCATTGATGACAGGCGCATCCATGACCGCCGCGAGCTCTTGCAGGGTAGCAAGTTCCTTCGTCCTGACGACGAGAAGGTCAAACCAATTGTCGAGATAGTCCGCAAGGTCGGCGGTGGTCTCGCGGGCGTTGAAGCTGATTTGCGGTTGCACGCAGACGCCGCCCATGGCCTTCACACCGAGGTCAAAGGCGGCCGTATTGCGCCATCCCGTGTCATCGACGATAAGGCTCACCCGTTTGCCATGCAGGGATTGCGGCATGGTGCGGCCCGCCCAATGCTTCGCAAGCTGGCCGGCTCGGTCGATAATCGCAGCGACAGTGTCCAGCGGCAGTGAGTGGAGTTCAAGGAAATCTCTGTTCAGCGTAGGATCCACGGTGTTTCCAATGTTTCTCTTGGCTATGCAGCCGATCGACCGCTCTGCAACGGTTATCGCGGCTCCTGATGCGCCAAACCTCCCATTGCCATAAGCGGACTTTTCAGTAGCTGCACGAGCGAGCATTGCCGGGTCTGAAACCGCCCGCACAGGCCGGATTCCTCGAAGTATCCAGCTGATATTGATAATCCTCCCGATCCAGCCTCGCGGGCGAGGTACAGGAAGCCGCGAGCGTGGACGCGCCGATCATCGCGCTGGTCGCGAACAAGGTGAGGAATCGGGTCATCTGAGCTTCTCCTGAGGTTGGTCTCGGCAATCTATCATGCCGGCACAAACAGATGCGAGAACCGGAGAGGGCAATCACGCTCATCTGATAGGAAATGGCTTCGATGATGAAGGGACCGCTCTTCGCTCCATGGGAAATTCAGGGGTAATTTTCTCGGACTATTCTGCGATTATGGAAGTAAGTCCGCAGTGTTGGCAAGCGAATGATTCCCGATTTTGTCTTGAACAAATCGACGATTTTCAGTAGTATTATCGCATAAAAAAGTAATATAAATGGGAGGTTACTATGTCGGAAGCTCGGTTCGAGCCGGTTTTTCTTCATCGTCAGCATTTCGTCGCCGAGATCACGTGTCTCGACGAAATCTTCGAACTTCTGGATGAGTGGCCGCAGGACAAGCGAGGTCTGGCATATGACACGCTGCTGAAGGCGTGCAGGGATACCGCCAAGGGGCATTTTCCGCTCAGCGCTGCGCGCGAGAATTTTCGCCGTTTTCTGAAGATGTCGGGCATGCTCGACAGCGGTCCCAAATTCGAGGGGATGGGCGATCGAAACGTCGGCAATGCTTGAAGAGCCAAGTCTGTTCGTAACGATCTGAGCCGGCGTGCCGCTACGTCATAAGCGGCGCGTCCGGTCGCGAATCTCCGGTCAGCCAGGGCCGGCAGCCGCCCAATCGCAGCGGAAGACCAGCATGGGCTTCGAAAATCCCTTGATGCGCCGGCGCGTCGCGTGGGCAAAGAGGTCGCCAGCGCCATATTCCCGGAATACATTCTCGGACACGAGGATCTGGTCGCTGGCTGCGGCCGCGCAGAGGCGGGCTGCGAGCTGCACCGTGGAGCCGAAGAGATCGTTGCTGTCCTCGACCGGCTCACCGCAATCGAGCCCGATGCGAACATGGATCGGCTCGGCCTTGCTGCCGTTGTAATGCTGGAATTCCTGCTGGATCGCCATGGCGCAGTCGACGGCCGCGGTCGTCGCCGCGAAGGCCGCCATGATGCCGTCGCCGGTGTGCTTCACCTCGCGGCCGGAATTTTTGCCGAGGCACCGGCGCACGATCGCGTCATGAGCCCTGACCAACTCTGTCCCCATGCGGTCGCCGAGGCGCGCCGTCATCTCGGTCGAGCCGACAATATCGGTAAAGAGGATCGCCCGGTGGCCAGGATCCATCTGCGGCGCGGATTGGCCGGGCGCCGGATCGGGGTCATTAATGCGACCGAGAAAGGCCTCGACGGCCGACAGAGCCACCTCGACGACCTCATTGGCGACGAAACCGTGCGCCTCGCGATGTACGCAGTGGACGGTTTCGACATCGGGCGCATCCACCAGACAGAAGGCCGTCCCGCGCCGCTCGTCGAACCAATACGTCAGAAACTTGACGCCGTATTGATCCTGAATGTCGATATCCATGCGATGCGCCTGGGCAACCTCGGCGGCCGAGGTTCCTTTGAGGTAGTGCCGGTCCATGAAGATAGGCATCGCGTGTTCTCCCAGATCCGCCGCGTGCAGGTAGTGGCATTGTACGATCAGGAAGCATTCCCGTCCACCTTCGGGACAAGCAATGGCAGATCGTTGCAAGGCGTTGCTTCCGGAAAGGCAACGTGTTGCTGCACATTCAGTAGAATATGCATGGATGTCGGCGGTTTTAATGAGTAGGCGTGGTGGGTTCTGTCTGATATTTACCATAATCGGTCGTTTAATGCTGATAGCCAGATTTCCGGAACCCCCTCGAGAAGCTTCAGACATTTCCTGTTTCAAGCGTCGCCTGCCGGATCCCGCCGTGAGAGATATGTCTGTCACGGTCATGGTGCCAAGGATCGAAGGCCGCTGCCAACGGCATGCTAATTGCATATTATCGGTTAGCTCGCCGAAATTAGGAAAAGCTGTAGCAAAGTGAGACAGACGGCAAATTTTCGACCGGTCGGCTTGGCCTCAATGGGGCTTGGGCATTATGCCGTTATCAACTCTGTGTGGGATGCCGCGCGCACGCTGCTCCGTGACTGGCCGGTGGATGACGGCGAAGAATATTTCGAAGCGGTCAAAGCCTGCCTGGATGCGATTACCGGCGATCTCCCGCCGGATCATGTGCGCGCCGTCTTCATCAGGGCGGCGCAGGAGGCGGGCATCGCCGTCATAGAAGCCGCCGACTGACCAGCGGCAGCATCCTAGCTCCCGTTTCTCCTTCCGTTTTCATGACAAGCTCGTCGTCGCGCTTGACTTCTTCGAGCGAAGGTCTAAATTAGAACAGAACATGAACATTGGAGATGGTCATGACACATACCGAACAGGTGATCGCCAACGCCCTTGCCCTCGTCGAAGCCTCCCGGGCGGCCCGCGAGCGGGACCAGCAGCGCCGCGCCGCTTGGCAGAAAAAGGTGGAACTCAGCCGACCGCTGCCGCCCTTGCCGCGTCCGGTCCAATTGCCGCTGGCGCTAAACTGATGCAGCCGAGCTTGAAATCCCGTCAGGCCAGGCTTGATCAGTTGGAATCCGATGATGCTTGGGAAGTGGAAGCTGTGCTCGCCTGGCATGACGATGATGCCAAGGCGGCGATCCGCTCGCTGCTCGATGACTGCAAGCATCTGCGCCGGCAACTGGCGCTGGCCGAACGGGTGATGAGCCGCGGCATGGCGCGCGGCTGGACGCCGCGTTACGAGCGCGACGCGCTTTAGCAATCGGGCGCAGGCAACTGAAGCAGCGACTGACGGGGACGCAGGCGTTCGGCTCGCTTCAGCAAAACACCTTGGCGGCCGTGACTTCGACTTCCACGAGGAATTCCGGGCGGGTGAAGCCGCCGACGATGATCAGTGTTGAGGCCGGCTTCGGATCGAGCGTGTAACGATCCCGCACGGCCATGTAGGCTGGGAAATCCTCTCGCTTCGTCACGAAGGCGGAGATGCGGATAACGTCGGCAAAACTCATCTCGGCCTCGGCGAGAATTGCCTTGATGGCTTCAAAGCAGAGTTCCGCCTGTGCGCCGATATCCTCCGGTACCGCCTCGTCGGGGCCGATGCCGAGCTGGCCCGAGGTCACGAGCAGGGAGGCGCCCGGCGGCACCAGCAGCCCGTGATTGTAATGCCCGAATGGGCGGCGGACGGAGATCGGGTTAAAAACCTTCTTCATCGGAAATCCCTGCCTGAACCAGGTGTTTCGGCGGACAGTCCTTCCGCATGCTCAGAAGCGCTCCATCGCGCTCTTCACCTTCTGCAGAAACCGTGTCCGCGTTTCCTCGGTACAATTATTCATGTCGTAATGGGCAAGAAAGGTGACCGGCCGCAGCGGGTTGATCTGCGCTCGCAGCACGCGCTTGACGATCTTCCTCGGCGGGTTGCCAGCCACGAAGGCGCGGAACGGCGTCGCGCCATAAGTCAGCACGGCGGCAAGCTTCCTGATATGGCGCAGCCGCGATTCCACCTTGCCGTCGACCAGTTCAAAGGAGACACCGGGAAGCCAGACGCGATCGAAATATCCCTTCAATATCGCCGGGAAGCCGAAATTCCAGACCGGCGTGACCAGCACCAGCCCTTCGGCCCGCTTCAGCCGCTCGACATAGGATTTCACCAGCTCGGTATTGGAGGGATAGTCGTGATAGCTGAGCCGGTCATGCCGGGAAAGAACGGGATCGAAATTCTCGGCATAGAGATCGCATCCGTCCACGTCATGGCCGGCTTTGCGCAGGCTTTCCAGCGTCTGCTTGTAGAGCGCCTTGCCGTAGCTTTCCTCCACCGGATGCGAATGCAGCACGAGAACCCTCATGAGGCCTCCATGAGGCCCGCAAGGCCGGGGAAGAGATAGTTCTTGCCGGCATTGAAATCGAAGTCCGGGTTCTCCCAGGCGATCATCTTGCCGGGGTTCAGAAGCCCCTTCGGATCGGTTTCCTGCTTGAAGGCAAGCTGCACCTTGTCGGTGCGCTTCATGCCGCCTTCCTCGAGCGTGTAGCGGTGCGGGTTGAAGATCGGGCAGCCGTGATCCTGATGGATCCGGATGATCTCTTCGAGGCGCTCTTCGGTGGTGTAGCGCACCAGCGGCAGGCCGGAGCACTGGATCTGCCCGTCGAATTTGATGAACTCTAGATGCCCCGGAACTTCGTCGCCGAAGATTTCCACCATCTTGGCGACCTTGGTCACGTGATCCGGCCCCGGATACTGGACCTGCAGATAGGTGAAGCCCGGATCGACCTTCAGCGCCCGCAGCGTCGTGTGGTTCCAGGCAAGTTCATAGGCATGCGGGATGCCCTTCATGCTCTCGACCTTGTCTGAGCGGAAGATCACTTCGCCCTTATGGGCCGAGGTGAAGGCCAGGAAAGCGTCCATCGCATGCGGCGCGATCATCAGCACCACCACCGACTGCCCCTTGCGGATGTAGGGCTTGTGGCGGGTGAAATAGTCGTGCGGGATCGGAGCGGCGATCGGCGCGATTTCCTTGACGAGAATGCCGTTGCATTTGGCGAGCGCATCGGAGAAGCGCACGGCAGCCATGAAGTCGTCATAGCCGACGAGAACGTCCACCCAATCATAGGCAGGCGCCAGCGGCATTTCGATCTCGGTGATGACGCCGTTGGTGCCGTAAGCGTGACTGACCTTCTGCAGGTCCCAGCCGGTGAGATCGAGCACGCGCGGCTCAGCCTCCATGGTGACGACGCGCAGGCGCAGAATATTGCCGAGATCGCGCAGGCCGCCCCAGGTGATCGAGCCGACGCCGCCGGAGCCGCCGGCAATGAAGCCGCCGACGGTCGCCATCTGCGCCGTCGAGGGGTGGAACCGCAGTTCCTGGCCGGAATGCGCCTTGGTCTGCTTGTCGAGCTGGGCAATGATGATGCCCGGCTCGCAGATCACCCGGCCGGGATGAATTTCCTTGATCTTGTCCATGGCGGCAAGGTTCAGCACGATCCCACCGGAAAGCGGCATCGCCTGGCCGTAATTGCCAGTGCCGCCGCCGCGCGGCGTGACCGGCACGCCATGCGCGAAGGCGACCTTCAGCGTCCGGATGACCTCTTCTTCGTTTTTCGGGGTAACGACGAGATCGGCCGTCACATTGTCGAGCTGCGCCTTCAGGATCGGCGAATACCAGTAGAAATCACGACTCTTCTGGCGCACCAGTGCCGGATTATCCTCGATGGCGATGCCTTCGAGTTCCTTTTTGATCGTCTGATAATCCGGCATGTCAGGCTCCAACGACGCTGTCGAGTTCACGATAGTCCGGCAGGCTGCGGTCGATCACCTTGCCGCGGCGAAGGACGACGCGGTCGGACTGCGGACGGGAAAGAAATTCGCTCCAGCGCCTGGCGCTGAAGAGTACGAGATCGGCCGCGGCCCCGACGGCGATACGCCCCATATCCGGCCGGCCGAGAATATCGGCGGGCGAGGTGGTGACGACGCGTGCCGCCGTATCCAGCGGATGGTCGAGGTGCAGGATACGGACCGCCTCGCGGAACACCTCCACCGGATCCAGATCGCCGTAGGCATAGAAGGGATCGCGAGTATTGTCGGAGGCGACTGCGGTGGCAACGCCGGCCGCGGCCAGTTCCTTGAACAGGGTGACGCCGCGCCAGCGTGGTGTGCGGCCGGGATAGCGGTCCTGCAGATACGTGTTGCACATCGGCAGCGAGACGATGGCGACACCGGCCTCCGCGACGAGATCGACCGTGCGTTTTGCCGTCTCCTCGTCCTGGCGGGCGAGCGAGCAGCAATGGCCTGCCGTTACCTTGCCGCCGAATCGGTTGCGCAGCACCGCTTGCGCAATCGCCTTCAGGGTTTCCGCAGCCGGATCGTCGGTCTCGTCGACATGAAGGTCGACATCGAGGCCATTCTCGGCCGCAGCGCTGAACAGCGTGTCGAGCTGGCTGTCGAGATCGCCGCTCATCCGGGTGACGCCGCCGATCAGCCCACCCTTTTCGCGCACCACGGCGACCAGATCGGCGAAATAGGCCGCGTCCGCCATGTTTTCCATCGGAAACAGCGCCACCGCCTGTAAGGCGATCCTGTCCTTCCAGACATCGCGCATTTCGGCAAAGACTTCGAATGAAATGCGGTGCTGCGGCGCAAGGGAATCGAGATGGGTTCGAATGAGGCTGGTGCCGTGTGCGTAGGCGGATCGAAGGGAAAACTCCATGCGCTTCCTGACGTCGGCAGCCGACCAGTGCGCCTCGCGGTCTGCGCGCACGGCCTCCAGTGCTCCCGGGAATGTGCCGTCCGGATTGGCGTTGCGCGGCCAGATGTGGCCCTTGTCGAGATGGGTGTGCATGTCTGCGAAGCAGGGCCAGACCATGCCCTCCTTCAGGTCGGACTTCGCCAGTTCCACGGGCGCTTCCCCGGGCGGCAGTACACCAGCAATGATGCCGTCGGCGATGACGATATCGGCTCGGACGAGCCCCTCGATAACAGGCGCCTCGTAACCGGCGACGGCGGCGGAGGGCAGGGTCGCATTGCTCAGCACGAAGCGGCCGGCGTTGGGCGGGGAGATGAGCGAATAGGTCATCAGTTTTCCCGTTTCAGGCTGCTTTCGTGCCAGCGGTGCAGGGCAAGCCACGAAATGAACGAGGTGACGGCGAAAATCGCCACGCCAAGCAGCGAGAGCATCAGCAGCGCCGCGAAGAGCCGTGGAATGTTGAGCCGGTACTGCGCTTCGAGCAGCCGGAAGGCGAGTCCTGAGCCTGCCCCCGCCGAACCTGCGGCAAATTCCGCGACGACGGCGGCAATCAGCGCAAGGCCGCCGCCTATCCTGAGGCCGGTCATGAAATAGGGCTGGGCGGCCGGCAGCTTGAGAAAGAGCAGCGTCTGCCAGCGCGAGGCGCCGTAGAGCTCGAAGAGGTTGATGAGATTGTGATCGACGCTTTTAAGCCCCTGAACCATATTCGAAAGGATCGGGAAAAAGGCGACGAGGAAGGCGCAGATCAGAAGCGCCACCTGCGTTGACGGCGCATAGATCAGGATCAGCGGCGAAATCGCCACGATCGGCGTGACCTGAAGTATGACGGCGAGCGGATAGAAAGCGAGTTCGATCCAGCGCGACTGCACGAGGAAGACTGCGAAGCCGACGCCGCCGACGAGCGCCAGCATCAGCGACATCAGCGTGATTTTGGTGGTGACCCACAGGGCAGGGGCAAGCGTGCCCCAATCCGTGATGAAAGCGTTGGCGACCGCCGCCGGACCCGGCAGAATATAGGGCGGCACGCCGGACAGTCGGACATAGGCATACCAGATCAGGATCAGCGCCGCGATGACCAGCAGCGGGATCATTATGCGCAGCGCCAGATCGCGGCCTCGGGCGCTTGCAGTGGTTTTGACAAGCAGCGGCGCCGCGGCCGTTTCATCACTCATCGATGGTCCTCCACCGCGTTGATCGCCCCGATCAGCGAATGCGACACCGTCTCGCAAGCTCTGCGGTATTCTTCCGAGGTGCGGTAATGGGCATCGCGTTCAAGGCTGGTCGTGAGCGGTAGGTCGGCATGAACGCGCCCAGGCCTTGCCTTCATCACGACGATGCGGTTCGAGAGATAGGCGGATTCGAAGACCGAATGAGTGACGAAGATGACTGTGATGCCGGTCATCTTCCAGAGCCGGAGCACGTCGTCGTTCAGCTTCTGGCGGGTGATCTCGTCGAGAGCCGCAAAGGGCTCGTCCATCAGCAGCAGCTTCGGCTTGGTCACCAGCGCCCGGGCGATCGAAACGCGCATCTTCATGCCGCCTGATAGTTCGCGCGGATAGGCCTTGGCGAAATCCTGCAGGCCGACGGTTGTCAGCACGTCCAAGATCTGGTCGTGCGCCGCCATCTTCGAAATATGCCTCAGCTTCAGCGGCAGATGCACATTGTCGAACACGGTCTTCCAGGGCATCAACGTCGGCTCCTGAAAGACGAAACCGATATCCCCCTCCGGAAGGCCCTTGGAATTGATCCGAGAACTCGGCCAGTCGATCGCGCCTGACGTGACATCGCCGAGGCCGGCGATGATGCGCAGCGCCGTCGACTTGCCGCAGCCGGAAGGACCGAGCAGGCTGATGAACTCGCCGCTCTCCACTGTGAGCGACATCTCCGAAAGGGCGACGGTTCCGGTGGAGAAGGCTTTCGAGACCGATTGCATGACGACCAACGGCCGCTTGCGCATCTCTTTCGGGGATAGGGCCTGAGCTTCTGCTGGGGGCATTGGCTGTCTCGTTCATCAGGGAATGGAATCCGCCGTATGCGGCGGATCGCCGACGGAATCTTCGGCTTACTTCTTCATCGCCATTCCCGTGCCCTTGCAGACGAATTTCGTCGTGAAGGCCTTGGTGTAATCCGTCTCCGCCTTGAACACCTTGATCGCTACCATTTCGTCGAAGAAGCCCTTGTAATGCGCCTCGGTCAGGCAGCCGATGCCCTTGTCGAGGCTGTCGCCGGACTCGATGATGCCGTACTCCTTCATCTTGGCGATGGAATAAGCGATCTGACCATCCGTCATTTCGGGATTGTCCTTCTTGATCAGTTCGTTGGCCTTGGTGTTGTCGCCGTAGAGATAGTGGTACCAGCCTTCGATCGAGGCATCGACGAAGCGCTGGACGAGATCGGGCTTGCTGTCGATCATCGCCTGCGTGGTGGTGATCATCGTCGAGTAGGGAGAGTAGCCGTTGTCGGCGAGCAGGAAGACTTTCGGCTCGAAGCCGGCCTGCTTCCGAATCTCGTAGGGTTCCGAGGTGAGATAACCTTGCTGCGCAGAATCCTTGTCGGCAAGGAAGGGCGCCGGGCTGAAATTGTAGGGCTTGTACTGTTCGTCGCGGAAGCCTTTGAAGTTCGCCTTCATCCATTCGAAATAGGTGAGATAACCGTCCTTGCCGAGGAACAGCGTCTTCAGCTTGGCGAGATCTTCGAATTTTTCGATGCCGGCATCGGGGTGCGCGATCAGCACCTGCGGATCCTTCTGGAAGATCGCAGCGACATCGACGAGCGGAATGCCCTGCTCGACCGCCGAAATCTCGCCCTGCGGCCCGCCCATGTAGAAATCGATCTTGCCGGAGATCAGCAGCGCGCTGTTGGCGGCGTTCGGGCCGCCCTGTACGATGGTGACGTCGAGGCCGTGTTTGGCATAGGTGCCGTCGGCGACCGCCTGGTAGAAGCCGCCATGCTCGGCCTGCGCAAGCCAGTTGGTGCCATAGGTGACCTTGTCGGCCGCCTGAGCGGACGCGATGGAGGCAATCATGCCGCCAAGCCCGGCCAATGCGGAAAAGACCCTGTTCTTCTTTGTCATGGGCATGATCGACGTTCCCCTTCTGAGTTCGCAGCCGTCGCGGCGACGTCCGATTTTCTTCATAGGAGCCGTTGCTTTGCTCTTTGAAAAGCATCAAATTTCGTGCGCAATGATGCCTTTTCGGCATCTCACCGAAAGCCTGTGCCCATTTTACGCTGCGTGCCTGATATTTGTGCAACGAGGTTCTGATGCTGCATTCCAGAAAGCTTCTCTATATCAACGAGATCGCGCGTTCGGGCTCGATCCGCAAGGCGGCGGCACGGCTGAACGTGGCCTCTTCTGCGATTAACCGGCAGATCCTTGCGCTGGAGGAGGAAATGGGCGCGCCGCTCTTCGAACGCCTGCCGCGCGGATTGCGGCTCACCGCCGCCGGCGAGCTCTGTATCGAACATATTCGCGACGTGCTGAAGAATTACGAGCGGCTGGAGGGGCGTATCCGCAGCCTGAAGATGCAGCAGGCGGGCAAGGTTCGGCTGGTGACGACGGTCGGCCTTGCGGCAGGGCCGCTGCCGGAAATTATCGCCCGGTTCCAATCGGAACATCCGCGCGTCTTCATGCAATTACGCAACGACGCCGGCACGATGACGGTCAACCCGGTGCTTTCAGGTGAGGTGGATATCGGCCTCGGATTCAATATTCCGGCAACGCCCGGCATCCGCACCCTCGGCAATTTCGACATACCGATCGGCGTGGTTCTGCCGCCCGGCCATCATCTGATCGGCCCCGGCCCAATCAATCTCGCGGATATCGTCCAGGAGCGCCTGGTGCTGGCGCAGCAGGGGACCAGCCTGCGCGACGTGATCAATCTGGCCCTGGCGCGCCTCGACGTCCATGTCGAACCGGTGCTCGAAACCAATGCCTCGGAGATGCTGAAGAAGCTGGTCAAATCGGGGGCGGGGCTGACGATCCTGAACCCGCTCGATGTCATCACCGAATGCAGGCAGGGCGAACTGGTTTTCCGCCCGATCGCGGAGCCGCATGCGCGCCATCAGCCGATGAAGCTTTTTGCCCGCGCCCGCGCGCCGCTTGATTCCGCCACCAGCCTGTTCGTCGAGTACCTCCTGGCTGAACTGGCCGGCCTGGTGCAGGAGCTGCAGGCGAAGGGCCACATTGCGGCCTATGCTTCCGCCGCGATGTGAGCCACCGCCTTACTTCGAGTAGAGATTGGAAAGCGGGTAGCGCTTCAGGTCATAGAGCAGCTCTATGAAGCCCCTGACCTGATGGCGGCAGATTGCTTCGCCCTTTTCGGCTGTCCCGAGTGAGGCGTTGCCGACGACGCCGTGGGGATTGAGGTCGTGGGCGATCCAGGCGAGCGAATGCGGCGGCAGCGGCTGAATGTATTTCGATTGCCCGCGCATCCATTCCGCCTTCGAGGCGAAATTCTGCGCCTTCTCCATCCGCACCAGATCAGGTCGGAAATACAGCATCAGCGACGTTTCCACCTCGCCGCCATGGATGCCGTATTTCAGCTCATTATCGCCGATCATGCCCTCGGGATGGCCGAAGCGGCTCCATTGGGTGGAGACGACGGCCATCGCATAGCGCACGCGCAGCTCGCGAGCCACGATGCTCATGATATCGACATTGCCGCCATGCGAATTGACGATCACCATCTTGCGGATGCCGGCTTCGGCAACCTTTCCGCCGATTGCGGTCCAGACTGGAATGAGCAGTTCGGCGCCGAGCGACAAGGTTCCCGGGCCGTAAACGTGTTCATTGGCCTTGCCGATTTCTTGCGTCGGCAGCACCAGACAATTGAGATCGACCGGTTTCTGCTTGCGTAATTCGGCGAGCATGCCGTTGGCGATAGCGACGTCGGTAGCAACGGGTAGATGCGGCCCGTGCTGCTCGGTCGAGGCGATCGGCAGGACAGCGATCGTGGTGTCGGGAGACAGTCCGGCGAAGTCGTCGCTGACCAATTCGTTCCAGTAAAATGGCACCGTCATACCGTTCGCCTCCCATTGCCGTTCGAGACAGTGAGTAGGGAATAACGCTACCTGCGAAAAGCATCAATTTGCGCCCGCACCGATGCCTTTTTGCGGATGATGGAACAACGGCGCCGTCGAGGGCGCCTCTTGGCCGCAATGTTTCCGCGAATGTCTCGCCGAAACCATTGCGCTAGCGCGTCTGCAATGGTTTTCTGGCGCTTCTTCTATGACAACGCTCTCCGGTGATTCCCAATGTTCGATATTCTGTGGCGCGGCCTGGCGATCGGCGCCGGCGCAACCATCCTCATGGACCTCTGGGCAATTGTGCTCACGAAGGTCTTCGGCCAGACGCCGCCGAACTGGGCGCCGGTCGGCCGCTGGTTCTGGCATCTCGGCCGCGGCAAGGTCTTTCACGAGAACATCGCCGATGCCGAGCCGTATGCAAATGAACTCGCTCTCGGCTGGATCAGCCATTACGTTGTCGGCATTCTCTATGGTTTGATCTTCGTGTTCATCATGGGGTCGGCCTGGTTGGCAGCCCCGACATTTCTTCCCGCCTGGATTTTCGGCATCGTCACCGTCGGGGCAGGGTGGTTCCTGCTGCAGCCGGGCCTCGGCCTCGGCTGGGCTGCTTCGAAACATCCGAAGCCGAACAAAGTCCGGTGTTTCAATCTGCTAGCGCATACGGTGTTTGCATTAGGACTTTATGGTACGGCGTTGATTTTGCGGTGAGATTGACGCTTGCCCCTTGCCCTAACCCTCTCCCCGTTTTGACGGGAAGAAGAAGGTGGCGGCAGCCGGATGAGGGGCAAGCCGAACCCGTGAACCGAAAATCGCTAAGCTACCGCGCCGCCCAATTGGCGCCGCGGCGGAAGATGGTCTTCATCTGAGGCACGTCGAACTCCTTGGCCTGATGGCCGAGTGAGGAATAGAAGACGCGGCCCTTGCCGTATTTGCGCTTCCAGACGACGGGCATGACGACGCCGTCGATCCAGTAGGCGTGTTCGCCGGTAAACCTGGTCGTCGCCAGCACCTCGTTCGAGGGATCGACATGCATGTAATATTGCTCCGACGTATAGGGGAAGTCGGCAATCCCCTCCATCAGCGGATCGTCGGGCCGGGTGATGTTGACGGTATAGTCGATGATGTTGCCGGGATGGGCGACCCACTGGCCGCCGATGATGAACTGGTAGTCGACGGAGTCGCGGAAGGCATCGCCCGCGCCGCCGTGATAACCGGCGATGCCGACGCCGCTTTCGATCGCGGCGGCGAGGTTCTTGACCTCCTCCTTTTCGATCTTCGACATCGTCATGATCGGCACGACGAGGCTGAGATCGTGGACCGAAGGGTCGGCAAGCGCCTCGGTCCCGTGTTCGAGATAGACCTTGAAACCGTCTTCCTCGAGCATGGTCTTGATGATTTCGGCGCATTCCTGCGGCTCGTGCCCGCTCCAGCCACCCCAGACGATCAGTGCTTCACGCATTCTCTTTCCTCCTGAAATTATTTTGCCAGCCGTCCGTCGACGATGGAATCGGACAGGGGGGCAGGGCGCTCCACCGCCGTGGTAATCGTCACCGTCCGGCCGGTCTCGGACGCTGTATGGAAGGCTTCCATGACTTCGAGCACATGCAGTGCCAGATCACCATTGGCACGGTGCGGCCGGTTCGAGCGGATCGCATGCGCCATATCGGCGACGCCGAGCGAGCGGAAATTGCCCTCGGCATAGGGGGCGGTGACCGGCTGGTCCTCGAAGGCGCCGCCCTTCTTCAGATATTCGACAGGGCCCGCAAACCTATTGGGGTCGGGGACGATAAGCGTGCCCTCGGTTCCGTAGACTTCGAGCGGCACATGCTTGTGGCCGGCGACGTCGAAGCTCATGGCGATCTGCACGACCGCGCCGTTGGCAAAAGCCATCATGCCGGCGACATGGGTCGGCACATGCACGGGAATGCGCTCGCCATTGCGCGGCTCGCTGGTGATGAGCCGTTCGGCCCGCGGCGTCGTCGCAAAGCCGGCGACCTGGGAAACCGGCCCGAGCAGATTGACGAGATCGGTGATGTAATAGGGGCCCATATCGAGCATCGGCCCGCCGCCGACTTCGTAATAGAAGGCCGGATTCGGATGCCAGCGCTCATGGCCCGGGCACATGAAGGTGGCCGAGCCGCCGACCGGCTGGCCGATGACGCCTTGGTCGATCAGGGCGCGGGCCGTCTGGTGGCCTCCGCCGAGGAAGGTGTCGGGCGCCGCGCCGATGCGCAGATTTCGCCCGCGCGCCGCCTCGGCCAGTTTTTTCCCTTCCGCGAAATTAATCCCGAGCGGTTTTTCGGAGTACGTGTGTTTGCCCGCATCGAGCGCCTGGAGCGCGACGGCGACATGGGCTTTCGGGATCGTCAGATTGACGATGATTTCGATCTTGGGATCGGCGAAGAGCTCTTCGACTGATTTGACGGGAACGTTGAATTCGCGCGCCTTGGCCTCTGCGAGCTCCCGGTTGAGATCAGCGACGCCGCGGATATCGAGGATGGGAAAGGAGGCCATCGCTGTAAGATAGGCGCCCGAAATATTGCCGCATCCAATGATGCCGATACCGACTTTGTCCATGAATTCCTCCATTTGATCTTGCTTGTCTCGGCCGTCAAAGGGCCGGCCCGGTCGTGCTCCAGGGCGATTCGTAGAGCTCGTAGAGCGCTACTGCGGCAGCGCCCTGAGCCCAGAAATCATCGCTCGAATCATCGAAGACGAGTTCGCTTACCCCCTTCAGCGACGGCGGAATGGCGAGCGCATAGGCGTCGCGCAGGCTGTTCAAGAAGGGTTCGCCGAGCGCCAGGCTCGAGCCGACGAGGATGACGCGCGGCGGCGCAAACAGCGTAACGATGTTGGCGATGGTCAATCCGACAGCTTCGCCGGCGCGGATGGCAGAGGCGATCAGCCGGTCGTCGTCGGCCTTGATCAGCGCCTGGGCGTGGGTCATGCCGCGCCCGAGGCGGATGGCTTCGGCAAAACGGCCGTCGGTCTGATGTTCACCGAGGATGGCGCTTTCGCCGGCCTGGCTGAAGAGCCGCACCACGCCGTTCGGTCCCATGCCGAGCACAAGGTCGCCAAGATTGTGGCTGAGGCCGCCGGCGCCGCGAAACAGGCGGTTACCGTGCAAGACGCCGAGACCGAGCGTCTGTTCCAGCGAAATCAGCACCATGTCCTCGAGATCGCGGGCTTTCCCGAACCAGTGATGGCCGAGCGTGATGGCGTGGGCGTCGCTTTCGACGATGGTCGGCGTCGATAGCCGCGTCGACATCTCGGCGGCGAAATCGACATTGGTGTCGCGAAAGATCGGGCTGCTTCTGATGTAGCCGGTGCGGTGCTCGATAACGCCCGGAAAGCCGAGGCAGATGCTGTCGACATCTTCGAGCGACAGGCCGGCATCGACGACGCAACGCCGGACGCCGTCCTCGACGAGATCGGCGATGACGCCGATCGGCTGCCGGTCGATGCGGATCGGCAAAGCCAGCTTCGACAGCACGTCGCCGCGAAAATTGGTGACGACGAAGACCATGCGGCTGGCGGCGATCTTGCCGCCGACGACGCGGGCGGCATCGGGATTGAGCTCCAGCGCCACGCGCGGTCTGCCACGCACCGCCTCGTTGCGGATATCGCCTTCATGCCGCGGCAGGATCAGCCCGTCATCGAGCAGCGAGGCGGTGATGGCCGAGACGGTTGTCGTCGACAGCTCCGTCCGCTCGCTGATTTCGATGCGCGAGATCGGACCATGGCGCCTGATGGTGTCGAGCACGTTCAAGCGATTGATCGCGCGCATCAATTCTGGATCTGCAGTCTTCATGAAAACGTGCCGGCAGTCGTTTGGTTGGGCGGAAGCCAATATTTATAACGGGTTACGAAATAAATAGCAGGCAATTACGAGGAGCTGTCAAGCGATTTCGGCAAAAATTAACGCATCGGGTTGACATCCGGCGCAAGGTCCGCTGAATTAATCCGCATAGGGGAAAAATTGTGAGGATAGGTCCCCTGGGAGGAAAATCATGAATTTCATGCTGAAGAACGCCGCTTTCGGCGGCAGGCGCATCGTATCCATGGCCGTGGCAGCCGGCATGTTGCTGGCCGGAGCCGGGGCCGCCTCGGCGACGACGGTGGTCAAGTGGCTGCATCTCGAAACAGATCCGAAGAACGTCGCGGCCTGGGAAGACATCGTCAAGAAATACGAGGCCCAGCATCCCGACGTCGACATCCAGATGCAGTTTCTCGAAAACGAGGCCTTCAAGGCCAAGCTTCCCACGCTGCTGCAGTCCGACGATGTGCCGGATTTCTTTTTCAGCTGGGGCGGTGGCGTCCTGAAGCAGCAGTCCGAGACCGGCGCGCTCCAGGATGTGACGACAGCCCTCGACGCCGATGGCGGCAAGCTGCGCAAGGCCTATACGCCGGCCTCGGTCGACGGCCTGACCTTCGACGGCAAGACCTGGGCAATCCCGTACAAAGTCGGCCTGGTGAGCTTCTTCTATAACAAGGCGCTGTTTGCCAAGGCAGGCGTCAAGGCCGAAGACATCAAGACCTGGACCGATTTTCTTGAGGCGGTGAAGAAGATCAAGGCGGCCGGTATCGTGCCGATCGCCGGCGGCGGCGGCGAGAAATGGCCGATCCACTTCTACTGGAGCTATCTTGTCATGCGCGAGGGCGGCCAGAAGGTCTTTGAAGCGGCCAAGAAGGGCGAGGGCGAAGGCTTCCTCGATCCGGCCGTCATCAAGGCCGGCGAAGATCTCGCCGAGCTCGGCAAGCTCGAACCGTTCCAGCCCGGCTATCTCGGCGCGACCTGGCCGCAGACGCTCGGCGTTTTCGGCGACGGCAAGGCGGCAATGATTCTCGGCTTTGAAGCGACCGAGGCCAACCAGCGCAAGAATGCCGGCGACGGCAAGGGGCTTTCATCCGACAATATCGGCCGTTTCGTCTTCCCGACGGTTGAAGGCGGCGCCGGCAAGCCGACGGATACGCTCGGCGGCCTGAACGGCTGGGCGCTTACCAAGAAGGCCTCGAAGGAAGCGATCGATTTCCTTGCTTTCCTGACGAACGCCGACAACGAGCGCGCCATGGCCAAATCAGGCATGCTGCTGCCCGTCGCCGTCGGCGCCGATGACGGGGTCGTCAATCCGCTGCTGGCCGAATCGGCCAGACAGCTTGCCGGTTCGACCTGGCATCAGAACTTCTTCGATCAGGATCTCGGTGCGGCCGTCGGCCGTGTCGTCAACGACGTCTCGGTGGAAATCGTCTCCGGACAGATGAATTCGAAGGACGGCGCCCAGATGATCCAGGACGCTTTCGAACTGGAACAATAGCCAGCGCCCGCAGAACCTTCCGGCGCTCCTGCCAATCGGGAGCGCCGGCATCGCTGCCGACGAGATGCGAAAGCAGGAACCATGGCCAATATCTCAGTCCTATCGACACCGAGCGCCGCAAGGCCGGCAAGACGAGCCGCAAACCGGAAGAGCTCGGTCGCCCATGACCGCCTGACCGTGCTGCTGCTCTTTCTGCCACCGGCGTTGCTGCTCTTCACGCTCTTCGTCATCATGCCGATGGGCGAGGCGGCCTGGTACAGCCTCTATAAGTGGAACGGTTACGGCGCGCCGACGGAGTTCATCGCGCTCCGCAATTTCCAGGTCCTGTTCCGCAACGCGGCGTTTACCCAGGCGCTGGTCAATAACGGCCTGATCATCGTCATTTCGATCTGCATCCAGGTGCCGCTCGCCATCTGGCTGGCCACCATGCTGGCGCACCGCATTCCCGGTGTCGTCGCTTACCGCCTGATCTTCTTCCTGCCCTATGTGCTGGCGGATGTTGCCGCAGGCCTCATCTGGCGCTTCGTCTATGATGGCGACTACGGTCTGTTTGCCGCCGTTTCCAACTTCTTCGGTTTCGCCAATCCTTACGTGCTCGCCGACAAGGACGTGGCGATCTATGCCATCCTCGGCGTTATCGTCTGGAAGTATTTCGGCTTCCACATGATGCTGTTCATCGCCGGCCTGCAATCGGTCGACAAGAGCGTGCTGGAGGCGGCCGAGATCGACGGCGCCACCGGCTGGCAGAAATTCCGTTACGTCACGCTGCCGCTGCTCGGATCGACCCTGCGCCTGTCCATCTTCTTCGCGGTCGTCGGCTCCCTGCAGCTCTTCGACATGATCATGCCGCTGACCGGCGGCGGCCCGTCGAACTCGACGCAGACGATGGTCACCTTCCTCTATACCTACGGCGTCATGCGCATGCAGGTCGGCTTGGGAAGCGCCGTCGGCGTGGTGCTCTTCATCATCTGCGTGACACTCGCTCTCGGTTACAAAAGGATCTTCATGCGCCATGACTGATACGAGTTCTTCCATCCGCATGAGGACGTCCACCCGCATCTATCTCTATGTGTCGCTGAGCCTGATCGCGGCGATCGTGCTGGTGCCGCTGCTGACGACGGCGCTCGGCGGCTTCAAGACCCTGGGGGATCTCCGCACCAATCCCTTCGGCCTGCCGACGGAGTGGCAATGGGCGAACTATACCGACATCCTCTTCGGCGAGCGCTATTGGCTGCAGATCGGCAATTCGCTTGTCATCGCGGCGCTGACCGTGCTCTTGACGCTGATCGTCTCGTCGATGGCGGCCTTCGCCTTTGCCCATGTCCGCTTCTTCGGCTCGTCCTTCCTGCTCAATTATTTCCTGCTCGGGCTGATGTTTCCGGCCGCCACCGCGATCCTGCCGCTGTTCATCCGCATCCGCGATCTCGGCCTGTTGAACACCTATTGGGGCGTGGTTCTGCCGCAGGTCGCCTTCGGCCTCGGCATGAGCATCCTTCTGTTCAGAAACTATTTCCGCAATCTTCCGGAAGAGTTGTTCCAGGCGGCTTTCGTCGACGGCTGCGGTTATATGAGATTCTTCTGGCATATCTCGCTGCCGCTCTCCCGCCCGATCGTCGCCACCGTCAGCATCATCTCCTTCGTCGGCAGCTGGAACAGCTACATCCTGCCGCTGATCATGCTGAACTCGGAATCCAAATATCCCTGGCCGCTCGGCATCATGGTCTATCGCGGCGAATTCGGGACGGAATGGCAGCTGGTGCTCGCCTTCATCACCCTCACCATCCTTCCCACAATCATCGTCTTCTTCGTCGCCCAGAGACACATCATCGCCGGATTGACCGCCGGTGCCGTGAAGTCCTGAGCCGAACCATTGGAGCTGCATCATGGCATCCGTTGAGCTGAACAATATTCGCAAGGCCTATGGCGCCGTCGACGTCATCCACGGCATCTCGCTTCATATCGAGGATGGTGAATTCGTCGCCCTGGTCGGCCCGTCCGGCTGCGGAAAATCGACACTGCTGCGGATGATCGCCGGCCTCGAGGAGATCACCGACGGCGAGATCGCCATCGGCGGCAATGTCGTCAATGCGATGACACCGCGCGAGCGCAACATCGCCATGGTCTTCCAGTCCTATGCGCTTTATCCGCACATGACGGTGGCCGAAAACATGGGTTTCAATCTGAAGCTCGCCGGCGTTGCCAAACCCGAGATCGAGGCTCGTGTCGCTGAAGCCGCCCGCATGCTCGATCTCGCCAAGCTGCTCGACCGCAAGCCCGCCCAGCTTTCCGGCGGACAGCGCCAGCGCGTCGCCATGGGCCGCGCCATCGTCCGCAACCCGGCCGTCTTCCTGTTCGACGAGCCCTTGTCAAACCTCGATGCGAAACTGCGCGTGCAGATGCGTTCGGAGATCAAGACGCTGCACCAGAAGGTCAAGACGACGTCGATCTACGTCACCCACGACCAGATCGAGGCGATGACACTCGCCGACCGCATCGTCGTGCTCAATCACGGCAAGGTGGAGCAGCAGGGAACACCGCTCGAACTCTACCGGAAGCCGGCCAATCTCTTCGTCGCCGCCTTCATCGGATCGCCGGCGATGAACATGCTGGAGGGCACGGTAGACGGCGAAAATGGCGAGCCCGCTGCCCGCCTCGAAGACGGCACGGCGATCCGCATCGCGCCCGACCGCAAGGTCAAGGCCGGCCAGGCCGTGACTATCGGCCTGCGCCCCGAACATCTGGTTCCCGGCCTGTCGGGCGGCACGCCGCTTGCCGGCCGAACCATGCTGGTGGAACCGACAGGCGCCCAGACCCACGTGGTCTTCGACCTTGCCGGACAACAGGTGACCGCGATCGTCGACGGCGAATATCCCGCCCGCTACGGCGCCGTCTTCGAGGCCAGCATCGCCAGCGACCAGGTGCACATTTTCGACCGCGGGACTGGTGTGGCGCTGTAGCGAATCCTCGGCCCAGGAGATCGCCGAGAACAGCCCTTTATCCTAGATCTCTCCCCGTGAACGGCGCGAGGGGACGTGCCATGCGGTCCAGGCACGTCCTCAATCATTAACCTATTATTCCGCCGCGATCCGTTCCACGCCGTTGGCCTGGATGATCTTCTCCAGCAGCGCCAGCTCTTCCTGCGTGAGATCCGTCAAAGGCGGACGCACCGGCCCCGGATTCTGGCCGAGTACCCGAAGCCCGGCCTTGATGATCGAGACGGCATAGCCCTTTTTGCGATTGCGCAGGGCGACGAAGGGGAAGAAGAAGCCCTTCAGGATTTCGTCGACGGTCGCCTGGTCGCCGGTGCGCAAGGCGCCGTAAAAGCGCTGGGCGAGCGCCGGGACGAAGTTGAAGACGGCCGATGAATAGGTCGTCACGCCGGCGGCGAAATAGGCCTGGGCGTAGACTTCATGGGTCGGCATGCCGCCGACATAAACGAGGCGGTCGCCGAGCAGGGTGGTGATCTCGATCACCTTGTCGACGTCGCCGACGCCATCCTTGAAACCGATCAGGTTCGGGCATTCGGCGGCCAGGCGGGCGATGCTGTCGGCGGTCAGCACGGCATTGTCGCGATTATAGACGATGACGCCGATGCCGACCGATTGGCAGACCGCCTTGACATGGGCGATCAGTCCGGCCTGTTCGGCAAACATCAGATAAGGCGGCAGAAGAAGCAATCCGTCCGCGCCGGCCCTCTCGGCCGCCTGTGCGATCTCGATGGCGAGCGACGTGCCGTAGCCGGTTCCCGAGATGATCGGCGTCTTGCCAGCCGATGCCTTGGCGGCTTTGACGACCTCAGGGATCTCGCTCGGATTGAGAGAGAAGAATTCACCGGTGCCGCCGGCGGCAAACAGAGCCGCGGCGTCGTAACCGGCAAGCCATTCGACATGGCGGCGGTATTTCGCCTCGTCGAATTTAAGCTGATCGTCGAAATGCGTGACCGGAAACGAGAGCAGGCCACTGCCGACGGCCTTCTTCAATTCAATCGGGTTCATCTTCAAGTCCTGTTCCTTAGGTGTTGAGAATCGTGTCAGGCGCTCTCGAGCACTTGCAGAAGTGCCGCGATGTAGCCGTAACAAAAGGCAAATGCGGTGGCGGACGGGTCCTTGCCGCTGACGGTCGGCACATGGTCGGGCATCAGCATGTACTTGTATCCGACCTCCTTGTAGATCCTGGCCGAGCGGACCATGTCCATGTCGCCCTCGTCCGGGAAGGTCTCCATGAAGGAGAGCTTGCCGCCGCGAATATTGCGGAAGTGGACGTTGAAGATCTTGTTGCGCTCGCCGAACCAGCGAATGATGTCGTCGATCTCTTCGCGCGGATTTTCGAGCATCTCGCCGACCGAGCCCTGGCAGAAATTGAGGCCGTGATAGGGGTTCTCGCGCATCTGCACGAATTTCTTCAGCCCTTCCACCGTGCCGAGCACGCGCGTGACGCCGCGATAGCCGGGCGGCGTATAAGGGTCGTGCGGATGGCAGGCGAGCCTGACGCGATTGCTTTCGGCGACTGGCACGACGCGCTCGAGGAAGTAATCGATCCGTTCCCAGTTTTCATCCTCGGAGAGCACGCCGGCAAGACCGGGGGCTGCCTGCTGATCGGTCTTCTCCCAGCGGAAGCTCGCATTCATCGAGCCGCCGCGTCCCGGTTCGTCGGGCGTGCGGGGAATGCCGATCAGGTTGAGATTATATTTGACGGCCGGAATGCCGGCCGCCGCGACATCCTCGATCATCTGGCAAACCGCATCGATCTGCCGGTCACGCTCAGGCCCGGCAAGCAGGATGTCGGGATAGGAAGCCTTCTCGATCGGCTGCGAGGGCAGGGGCAGCTGGATCATGTCGAGGATCAGGCCGAAGCTTTCGACCTTGTCGCGATGACGCTCGATATCGGCAAGCGTCCAGCTGCTCGGCGCTCCCGGCGGATCGGCGCTGATATGCTTCACTCCCAATTGCGCGAAGATCCGATAATCGTCATCGTCGCGCGCCGCCACCTGTGTTCCAAGATACATCAGAGACCTCTCCAGATTCAACAATGTCATATGACATAATATGAATTCCTGAGGGTGTCGAGCCCTATTGCTGTTCGGCGAGCATCCGATAACGGCGTTGGCTCGCCATCAGATGCGCGCGCATCGCCTGGCGGGCACGGTCGGGATCCTGATCGGCGATCGCCGACAGGATGTCCACATGCTCGGCATAGACCTTCTGCAGATACTCGCGGTCATTGGCGTCCGGCAGCGTCGGAAACTGCCCACGGGGGATGGCGCGCGGGCCGAAATGACGGAGAACATCGACATAGAACCGGTTGTTGGTGGCGGCGGCGATCGCCATGTGAAAGGCATAATCCGCCTCGACGGTCTGCTGTCCGCTTTCGATCAGTTGCGCCATTCGGCGGTTGGCCTCCCGGATCGCCGCTTCCTGCTCGGCCGTGCGGCGATAGGCGGCAATCGCTGCCGCTTCACCCTCGGTGGCCATGCGAAACTCCAGCAATTCCAAGGTTTCCGGGATGCTTTTGATTTCCACCGGCGTCAGCGACATGACCGAATGAACCTTCGGATCCGCAACGAACACGCCTTTGCCTTGGATCGGCCTAACGAAACCTGCAGCCCTCAAATCCGCAATCGCCTCGCGCACCACGGTGCGGCTGACGCCGAAGGTCGATTCGAGCTGCGGCTCGGTCGGCAGCTGGTCGCCAGCGCGCAATTTCCCCGTCTCGATTTGTGCTCGCAGTTGATCGATGACCTGCTGCGCCAGTCTTTGCCGACCACGGCCAAGTGTCGTCATTCTCGTTTCCCCAGTTTCTGTGCCTCACGTCTTCCGCACGGGTCTTGCAAATCAAATCGGACTTCGATAAATCATAATACGACATACGGACGACATAATATGTCTCTTATAGTAATCCAGGGAGGAGTTACAATGAAGCATTTTTCGAAAGGCCTGTTCGTCGGCGCCGTCATCGGCGCGCTGACGATCGCTGCGCCGCTCTCGTACGCCGCCACCCCAAAGGACCAGCTTGTGCTCGGGACATCGCTGGCGCAGGTCCTGTCGCTCGATCCGCATCAGGCGACCGAGGGCAAGGCGGTCGAGATCATGTCGAATCTCTACGACCGGCTGGTCAACAGCACGCCGGATGGCAAGATCGTGCCGCAGCTGGCCGAAAGCTGGAAGGTCGATGACAAGGGCATCACCTTCACGCTGCGCCAGGCCAACTTCGCCTCCGGCAATCCGGTGACGGCGAAGGACGTCGTCTATTCGCTGGCACGGCTCCTGAAGCTCGACCAGGCTGCCGCCGCCAACCTCAAGCGCGTCGGCTACGACAAGACCAATGTCGACAAGCTCGTCACGGCAGTCGACGATAAGACGGTGCGCATTGATTTTTCCGGCCAGGTGACCGCCGAAATGCTGCTCTACCGGCTGACGACCTCGACCACCAGCGTCGTTGACAGCGTCGAAGTCGAGAAACATGTCGCTGACAATGATTACGGCAATGCCTGGATGCGCACGCATTCGGCCGGCTCCGGCCCGTTCACCCTGAACCGGTGGTCGCCGAACGAACTCGTGATTCTCGACGCCAACAAGGATTATGTCACCGGCGCTCCGAAGATGAAGCGCGTCATCGTCCGCCATGTGCCTGAAAGCCAGGTCGAGCGGCTGATGCTCGAACGCGGCGACATCGATATCGCCAGCGCCATGACCGCAGCCGATCTCGCCACCTTCAAGGACAAGCAGGGCTTTACCATCCAGCGCATTCCCACGGGCGGCTTCTACGTGCTGTCGATGAATGCCGGCAACCAGTACCTGTCCAACCCGAAGGTTCGCGAGGCCATTGCCTACGGCATCGATTATAAGGGCATTGAAAAGACCATCATGGGGCCCTACGGGCGGGCGAGAAACGTTCCGGTTCCGGAGAATTTTGAGTCTGCGATCCCGAACCCCGACTGGCATCTCGATGTCGAAAAGTCCAAGCAGCTGTTGGCCGAAGCAGGGTTCAAGGACGGCTTCTCGCTGACGCTGAAGACGATCGCGCAGACGCCGCGCATCGATCTTGCCACGGCTATCCAGGCGTCGCTTGCCCAGGTCGGCATCAAGATCGACATCCAGCAGGGCAACGGCTCGGAAATCATTGCCGCCCACCGCGCCAGGGATTTCGATCTGCTGATCCCGCAGACCAGCGCCTACATGCCGAACGTGCTCGGCTCGATGGAGCAGTTCTCCTCCAATCCCGACAATTCGAAGGAAGCCAACAACGCCGGCAACTTCGTCTGGCGCTCGGCCTGGGACATCCCGGAGCTGACGGCTCTGACGGCCAAGGCGTCGATGGAGCCGGACGCCAAGAAGCGCGGCGAGCTCTATGTCGAGATGCAGAAGATGTTCGTCGAACAGAAGCCGGCGGTGCTGCCGATGTTCGAACGCTTCGAGCCGATCGTCCTGTCGAGCAAGGTGCAGGGATATGTAGGCCATCCGACCCAGCTGACGCGGCTTGAGGGCGTCACGAAGTCTGAAACCCAGTAATACTCCCGAGGCAGCCGATCATGAAGGAACTCTCTGTAGCCGAATTTGGCCGACGCCTGGCGCATCTGCTCGTCAGCCTGTTCATCCTCCTATGTGTGACCTTCGTGATCGGCCGCGTCCTGCCCACGGATCCCGTCGGCGCGATCGTCGGCGAACTCGCCGATCCCGCCGCCTATGCGGCGATGCGGACGCGTCTGGGGCTCGATCTGCCGATCTATCAGCAGTTCTTCCTCTATCTGAACGGGTTGGCGCATGGTGATTTCGGCACGGCCGTGCTCACCGGCAATCCCGTCTCTTCGGACCTCGCTCAGGCCTTTCCTGCGACATTCGAACTTGCGACGCTGGCGGTGATCATTTCGACCTTTGTCGGTGTTCCGCTCGGCCTGGTCGCGGCACTGTTTCGCGACAGCCCGATCGACAAGGTCGCCCGCGTCGTCTCCCTCGTCGGTCATTCGATCCCGGTGTTCTGGTTCGGCATCGTCGGGCTCGTGATTTTCTACGCCGGCCTGAACTGGGTCGGCGGGCCGGGCAGGGTCGATGTGTTTTACGAAGGCCTCGTCACCCCGCAGACCGGGCTGCTGTTGGTCGACAGCCTCCTGCAGGGCGAGACGGAAATCTTCTGGAATGCGCTCGGCCATATCATCCTTCCGGCCATCATCCTCGCCTATGCCGCGATGGCCTACATCACCCGTATGACCCGCAGCTTCACCTTGGAACAGTTGAGCCAGGATTATGTCATCGCCGCCCGCGCCAAGGGTGTCAGCCCGATCGGCACGATCCTGCGCCATGTCCTGCCGAATATCGCGGTGCAGCTCATCACCATCCTTGCCATTTCCTATGGCGGGCTGCTCGAAGGCGCAGTCGTCACCGAGATCGTTTTCTCCTGGCCGGGGATCGGCCAATATATGACGAACGCGCTGATGATCGGCGACATGAACGCAATCGTCGCAGCCACCATCATCGTGGGATTCATCTTCATGTTCCTGAACTTCCTGGCCGATGTTGCCTACGCCTTGCTCGATCCGCGCATGCGGGAGGCAGCCCGATGAGTGACGCCGTCCACAGCGCGATCCGCATCCGTCCGCCGAGCATCCCAAGCCGCGTTGCCGCCTCGTTCGGGCGCGCCGGCCGCAAGCTGGCCGACGAGCCGCTCGGCCTTGCCGGCTTCGTCATTGTTGGGCTCCTTTGCGTAGTTGCGATTTTCGCGCCGCTTCTGGCCCCCTACGATCCCACTATTCAGTCGCTTGGCGATGCTTTGCAGCCTCCGAGCGTTGCCCATCTCGCCGGCACGGACGAATTTGGCCGGGACATTTTGAGTCGCCTGATCTTCGGCACGCGCATCACCATCCAGACCGTGTTGTCGGTCTCCCTGATCGTCGGCCCGATCGGGCTGCTGATCGGCGTCGTCGCCGGCTTCTTCGGCGGCAATACCGATGCTTTCCTGATGCGCGCCACCGATATCGTGTTGTCCTTTCCATCGCTGATTCTGGCGCTTGCCTTTGCTGCCGCCCTGGGCGCCGGCCTGGGCACGGCCATCATCGCCATCTCGCTCACCGCATGGCCGCCGATTGCAAGGCTTGCCCGCGCCGAGGCGCTTGTCGTCAGAAATGCCGACTACGTGGTCGCCGCCCGCCTTTACGGCGCTTCGCCCCTCCGCATCCTGCTTCTCTATATCGCGCCGATGTGTATTCCGTCGGTCATCGTGCGCCTGACGCTCAACATGGCGGGCATCATCCTGACGGCGGCCTCGCTCGGCTTCCTCGGCCTCGGCGCCCAGCCGCCGGCACCGGAATGGGGCGCGATGATTTCCAACGGCCGCAAATTCATGCTCGATTATTGGTGGGTCGCCGTCATGCCCGGTATCGCCATCCTGCTGACGAGCCTTGCCTTCAACATCGCCGGAGATGCTCTGCGCGACATTCTGGACCCCCGCCATGCAAGGTCGTGACATGCAAGATCGTGATCAGCAGCCCGTTCTTTCGGTCAAGGAGATGAGCGTCCGTTTCGGGCGCGGCGCCGTGCCCGCCGTCTCCAATGTCAGTTTCGACGTCGGGCGCGAACGTGTGGGAATCGTGGGCGAATCCGGTTCCGGCAAGTCGACCACCGGTCGTGCCGTCATGCGTCTTCTGCCGCCGGCCGCCATCGTCTCCGCCGGGCGCATGGATCTTGCCGGCAGCTCGCTGCTTGCAAAGACCGAGCGCCAGATGGGCGCGCTGCGCGGCAAGGACATCGCGCTGATCATGCAGGATCCGCGCTATTCCTTGAATCCGGTGCTGTCGATCGGCAAGCAGATCGCCGAGGCCGCCCGCCTTCATCTCGGCCTGCGCGGCAAGCCAGCGCAGGATGCGGCTCGCGCCATGCTCGAGCGGGTGCGCATCACCGATCCCGAGCGGGTCATGGCGCTTTATCCCCACCAGATCTCGGGCGGCATGGGCCAGCGGGTGATGATCGCCATGATGCTGCTGGCGCGGCCGAAGCTTGTGATCGCCGACGAGCCGACCTCGGCGCTCGATGTCAGCGTTCGCAAGGACGTGCTGCTGCTGCTCGACGAGCTGGTGCGCGAGAACAATTCGGGCCTGCTGTTGATCAGCCACGACATTCGCATGGTCGCGGCCTTCTGCGAGCGTATCATCGTCATGTATGCCGGACGGATCGTCGAAACGCTGACCAGCCTTGCAGAGGCCCGTCATCCCTATACGCGCGGGCTGATAGCAGCGCTGCCCGATCCGAAAAATCCGGTTCGCCGGCTTGCCGTTCTCGACCGGGCGAAATTCGATCCGGAGGCGGCGCAATGATCAAAGTCCGTGACCTCGATGTTGTCTTCACCTCGGGCAAATCAAGCAACCATGTCGTCAGGGGCATCAGTTTTCAAGTCAATCAGGGCGAGACGCTCGGCATCGTCGGCGAATCCGGCTGCGGCAAATCGACGGTGCTGCGCTGCCTCGCCGGCATGGAGGCCGGTTGGACCGGTCAGATCGAGCTTCGCGGCAAGCCGATCGGCAAGAAGCGCTCCCGCGAGGAACTGACCTCAGCCCAGATGGTGTTTCAGGATCCTTACGGCTCCCTGCATCCGCGCCATCGCATCGGCACTGCGCTTGCCGAACCGCTGCGCGCCATGCGCCATTCCGACATCTGGTCGAAGGTCGAAAGGGCTTTGATCCAGGTGGGCCTGCCGGCAAGCTTCGCCAACCGTTTCCCGCACGAACTTTCCGGCGGCCAGCGGCAGCGCGTGGCGATCGCCCGGGCGCTGGTCCTGTCGCCGCCGATCCTGCTGCTCGATGAGCCGACATCGGCGCTCGACGTCTCGATCCAAGCCGAAATCCTCAACCTGCTTGCCGACCAGCGCGAGGAGAAGGGACTGACCTATCTGCTCGTCAGTCACGACCTCGCGGTCATCGCCCATATGTGCGACCGGGTGCTGATCATGAAAAACGGCGGCTTCGTCGACGAACTCACAAAGGCGGACCTGCAGGCCGGCACGACGCATGATGCCTATGCGCAGGAGCTGTTCGAGGCGAGCTTCTTGGAGGCTTGACGGGTCGTTGCGCAGCCGAGACTCACGCTGGGCTGCAATAGCGGGCGAAAGCCTCGAGGAAACGGCGCATCTCCTGCTGATGCCGAGGCGCGGAAAGATGCTCGGCAATTTCTTCCGGGGAAAGCTTCATCAGATGGAAGCGAAGGAAGAGATGCTCGTTGAAGCGCTCGCTCAGCGTGGCGAGAACGATGCGAAGCTGCTGCAGCATGTCGTCGCCGCGATGCGACGCGTGCGCAAGCACGATCGGTTTGCCGATCACTTCGTTACGGGAGACGAGCCAGTCGATGGCGTTCTTCAGCCCGCCGGGGATTGACCTGATATATTCGGGGCTCGCCAGGATCAGTCCATCCGCATCCGTGATCGCCTTTGCAAGAGCCGCCACTTCGGAAGGAGGCTCGGGAAGTTCGAGATCGGGCGAGAAGACCGGGAGCTCGCCAACACGATCATAGACCGAGAGCGTATGCGCCGGCCCGGCAGCCGACTGGAGGGCATATAGCACGGCGGTATTGGTCGAGGCTCTGCGGGCGCTTCCGGATATTGCCAGGAATTTCATGACCGGCATAACCTCACGCGATTGGCTTGATGTGATCCGCGGCAGCCGGATGGTGGACGGCTGCGATGCTGCTTCTTTCGACGACATGGCAGGCAAGCTCGACACGGCGGCACGGCAAGGCGAGGCCAAGCATCATGTCGCGCAAGAGGTCGAGCGCGGTGGCGCCGAGTTCGCGCATCGGGATGTGCACCGTCGACAATGGCGGATTGAGAAAGGCCGATTGCGGCAGGTCGTCTATGCCCATGACGGAGACATCCTGCGGCACGGCATAACCCATCGCCTGCAGCCCGCGCACGGCGCCGTTGGCGAGACTGTCGCCCGCCGTCAGAACGGCGGTGAAGCAAAGGCCCTTGTCGCCGACGAGACGGGTGATCGCCTCGGCGCCGAGTTCCGGCAACCAGTCCTCGACCTCGAGCACCAGGTCGGCATCGGCCGTCAGTCCATGATGCTGCAGCGCGTCGCGCCAGCCCTCCAGGCGCCGCTCGATGGTCCGCCGTCCCGGCCGCAGCATGAACAGGATGCGTTGATGGCCGGCCTCGATCAACCGCTCGGCGGCAATGAACGCGGCCGATCGGTTGCAGGGCGTCACGCTCGAAAGCCGCATGTAAGGGTCGTCGCTGTTGACGAGCACGACGGGCTTTCCGAGATTGGTGGCCGCCGTCAGCATGTCCTCCTCGTCGACTGTCAGGATCAGCATGCCGCCGAAACTTGCATCATTGCGCATCTCGGCGATGACGCGGGTTTCATCAGCCTTGTCGGTGACCGGGCGCATTGCCATTTCGATGCCGAGGGCGGACGCGCGCGCGTTCAATCCTTCGAGCACGTGGAGCGTGAACTGGTTGCGGACATAGTCGATCATTGCCGCGCCGGATGCGACGAGCATGACCTTCTTGCCGGCGACACTCGCCGGCAGCGCGTAGCTGACAGCGCTCGCCGTTTCCAGCACCAGCTTGCGGATCTCGGGCCTGACGCCCTTTTCGCCGGCGAGGGCGCGCGACACCGTGCTGATCGACACGCCGCACCGGGCGGCGATGTCGTCCAGGCGTGTGCGCCTGCCCTTTTTCTGCTCCGCAGCCATCTCATCTCCTCGCTCGAACGAAGTATGCAAAAATCTTTCAGATTGCGCAAACGGAATGGCTATGCACAATTGACGTGTCAGCGACAGGCGCAGAGCAGGGAGGCTTTGAAGATGCGGTTTGACGGCAAGTCCACGCGTCGGCGTTTTGCTCGGCGTGTTAAAGCTCAAGCGGGCTGAAGCATGGCCGCCGAAGAATCCTATCTCCGCCGCAAGACCGGGAAACAGAGCCCGATCGTCTACTGGCAACTCGGCCCCCTCGCGCAGGCACGCTACGATGTCGCCGACCGGCCGATGGAAGGGAGCATGGATCCGTTTTTCTTCGTCACCAAGACGAAGAATTTCATTCCGCATGAATATCCCTGCCGCACCGAATTCAAGGCATCCTTTTCCGGCCGAAGACCGCAGCCGGCGACCGAATTCGAGGCCGTCCGCTGGTGGCTTCCCTTTTCATCGCCGCGCGTCGATCTCTCCGGCTTCTGGTTTCGCCCGACGCGCATCGGCTGCTGGGCGCGCACCTTCCTCGATGCGCAGTCGGCGGGACCAGCCACGCTGCGCCTGTCGACCTGCGGCGGCGCCGTCCTCTTCGTCAATGGGGCCGAGCGGGGCTTCATGGCGCCTTACGTGCGCAATCTGGAAGCCCAGCAGACCTTCGAAGTGGAGTTGACGGCGGGGCTCAACGAGATCCGCATCTATTTCGACGATCTCGCCGAGCGCGACGCCCGCTTCTATTTCCAGCTGGATTATCTCGATGGACCGGAGGTCGAAACATCGGTGCCTGTTCCCATCGCCGCCGGTGACGCGGACGGGCTGGAGGCAATCCTCGAAGGCATGCGCTTCGACCGCGCCGCCTATCTCGGCGAGGACGTGACGATCCTGTTTCCCGCGCCGCTGCCGGTGGCGTTGAGCTGTCATGTCGAGATCGAAGGCGACTTCATGTCGGTCGAGCGCTTCGACTATGATTTCGCGCTGGAAAAAGGCGCGACCCAGCTGGAACTCGGCCCCTCGGCTGATATGCCCGCTGATTTCCGCCATTTCCGGATCACGTTTAAAACGGGCGGCCTATCGCTCGGCCGCACGCTCGGCGTCGAAATCTGTCACGTCCAGCGCCAGGGGCAGGCGCCCGCCGCGCTAGACGATCGCGTCGCCGAGGCGCTTGCCGAGGTCGCCGCCCATTCCGAGCCCGATACGGTCTGCGCCTTCGCGCGGCTGGCCTTGGGGCAGGGCGGCGAAGAGACCGAGGCGATGATATCGGCGATGTTGCCGGTGATCGAGGATTGTCACGATTGCGCGGACTTCGTGCTGGTGCCGCTGCTGTTTGCCTATACCCGCTGGAGCGACCTCTTGTCGGAAGGGCTGCAGCAGCGGATCGAGCACGCCGTTCTCAATTACCGCTATTGGATGGACGAGCCGGGCAACGACGTTCAGTGGTATTTTTCGGAAAACCACGCGCTGCTCTTCCACACCGCCGCCTATCTCGGCGGCAGGCTGTTCCCTGATGCCGTCTTCGTCCGTTCCGGCCGTACCGGCGCCGAGCAGATGAAGGTCGGCGACGAGCGGGTTCGCGCCTGGCTCGATCATTTCGAGCGCTGGGAGATGGCTGAGTGGAATTCCGTTCCCTATTTCCCGATCGACCTCAAGGGGCTGACGGCGCTTGCCGCCTGCGCGCCGGATGAGACGATCCGTGCTCGCGCCAATGCCAGCATCGTCCGGCTGATGGAGATCGTCGCCCGCTCGGCCCATCATGGCATGCTGACCGGCAGCCAGGGCCGCTCTTATGAACATACACTGCGGCCGGGGCGCTCGGTCGAGCTGTCGGCCATTGCTCGGCTGCTCTGGGGGCGCGGCTGGTACGGCCGTCGCGTCCACGCGCTGCCGCAGCTTGCCGTCTGCATCCGCGATCATGGCCTCCGTTTCCCGGAAGCGCTTGCTGAAATCGCCGCGCACCACTCCGACGACGCGCAGGAATGGACCTTTTCTCAGGGCGAGAACCGTTTTGCCGCCCTCTACCATTATAAGACACGCGACACCGCGATCGGCACCATCGCCCACTACCGCCCCGGCGCCTGGGGTTATCAGGAGACGGTTCTGCATTTGCGTTTGGGCGAGCGGCCGGAAGCGCAGATCTGGATCAACCATCCCGGCGAAACCATCCAGTTCGGCTACGGCCGGCCGAGCTTCTGGGGCGGCTGCGGAACGCTGCCGCGCGTGCATCAATATCGTGACCTCGCCATTCTCGATTTCGACATTCACGAAGGCCAGCCGGATTTCACCCATGCCTGGTTCCCGCTCGAAGCCTTCGACGAGACTTTTGTCGACGGCAAGCTGGCGCTCGCGCGCGCCGGCAATGGTCTGGCGATGCTGATCGGCAATGGTGTGCTCGAACCGGTGAAGCATGGTCCGACGACGGATATCGAGCTGCGCCTGGCCGGCCCCAACGGCCGCTGGATCGTCCGCCTCTCCGATCTCGGGCGCGAAGACGGCCTCGACGGCATGCGGGCACGTTTCGCCACGCTTGCCGCCCGCCGCGGCAATGAGGGCGCCTTGATCATCGAGGACCCGGATTATGGTCAGGTCGTCTTCGAAGAGGACGGTACCGTGCGCGCCGAAGGCCGTATTCTCAAGCCGTCGGACTGGTCGGTGCGGGGAGACGCGGTACATCTTGAAATAGCGGGCAGGCAGCAGCGGAGCGCTGCCTCTTAATGACATGTCCGGACAGGTGGAGGACCTGCCTGGATGCAGAAGTTCATCGGTCAAGAGGAGGAGACTATGACCAGAATGAAATCGATCGGCGCGGCCTTTGCTGCGGTTCTCTTGAGTTCCGTCGCCGCCCAAGCCGGCGACGTGCGCATCATGTGGTATTCGGATGGCGGCGAAGGCGAGGTGATCAAGGATCTGCTGGCGCGTTTCTCCAAGGCCAATCCTGATGTCAACGTCATCCTCGACGAAGTCTCCTACGACGTCGTCAAGGAACAGCTGCCGGTGCAGCTGGAAGCCGGGAAGGGACCTGACATCGCCCGCGTCACCAATCTGAAGGCGCAGGCGCAGCACTGGCTCGACCTTCGCCCGCTCCTCGCCGATGCGAAATATTGGGACGAGAATTTCGGCGCTCAGGCCGATTGGATGCGTCCTGACGGCTCGAACGCCATCACCGGCTTCATGACCCAGCTGACGCTCACGGGCGGCTTCGTCAACAAGACGCTGTTCGAGCAGGCCGGCGTCGAAATTCCCGGCCCGAAAGCCACCTGGGACGACTGGGCGGCGGCGGCCAAAAAGGTCGCCGACAGCCAGAAGGTCTTCGCCATGGCGATCGACCGTTCCGGCCACCGCGTCTCAGGCCCGAATATCTCCTATGGCGCCAACTATATCGCCGCCGACGGCAAGCCGGCGCCCATCGATCAGGGCGCCAAGGAATTCCTCAGCCGCTTCGTCAAATGGAACGAGGACGGCACCGTCAACAAGGACGTCTGGGTCAGTGCTGCCGGAAGCACCTATCGCGCTGCGGCCGAGGACTTCATCAATGGCGGTCTCGCCTATTATTATTCCGGCAGCTGGCAGGTTTCGGGCTTCGCGCAGAAGATCGGCGACAGTTTCGACTGGATCATGGCCGGAAGCCCCTGCGGCACGGTGGCCTGCAGCGGCATGCAGGGCGGCGCCGGTCTCGTCGCCGTAAAATACACCAAGAACCCGAAGGACGTCGCCAAGGTGATGGACTACCTGGCAAGCGCCGACGTGCAGAAGGAATTTGCCGAGCGCAGCCTGTTCATTCCGGCGCACAAGGGCGTGGCCGCCGGCCAGGTGGACTTCAAGACCGATAATCCGCATGTGAAGGCGGCGCTGAAAGCTTTCGTTGAATCGGCCGGCCAGACGGCCCCTGCTGCGATGAAATTGCCGGGCTGGAAGTGGTCTGACGCCTATTACAGCGCCATCGTTGCGCGCATCAGCCAGGTGATCGCCGGCGAGATGAAGCTCGACGACGCCTACGCCCGCATCGACGAGGACATCAAGGCCAAGGTCGGCGGCAACTGACGGACGAACGAATGGCGGAGAAGACGGTTTCTTCCGAACCTGCGGCGAAAGCCGGTCTGCAGCAGGCGCTCCTTGCGCCTGTCAGGCTCGCCATGGGGATCGTCGATATCCCGATGCGCGCCTGGCAGAAGCTGACGGGGGTGAACGGCATGGCCGGTGTCTTCCTGGCGCCCAACATGCTGATCTTTTCCATCTTCGTCCTCCTGCCGCTGGTCATCAACTTCATTTATTCGACGACGAGCGGCGGCGCCATCTTCCTGCCAAACAGGACCTATGTCGGCGCCGAGCAGTACCGCATCCTCTTCGATTGCCGCTCCTATCTCGACCCCTCGACCTGTGCGGCCGACACCTTCTGGGCCGCGGTGCGCAACACCGCGGTCTTCGTCGTCTTTCAGGTTTCGGCCATGCTGGTCGCGGCACTCGCAACGGCGTTGATTCTCAACCGCGAGCTTTCCAATCGTGGCTTCTGGCGCGCCGTCTTCTTCTTCCCGGTGCTGCTGTCGCCCGTCGTCGTCGGCCTGATCTGGAAGTGGATCCTGCAGCGCCAGGGCCTGCTGAACTATGCGCTGAGCCCCTTCGGCTTCGAGCCCTTCTCCTGGCTCAGCGATCGTTTCTGGGCGTTCTTCTTCGCCGTTTTCGTCTCGGTGTGGGCGCACATGGGCTTTTATGCGCTGATCCTGCTCGCCGGCCTGCAGGCGATTCCGAGGGATCTCTATGAGGCGGCGGCGATGGACAAGGCGAGCCCCACCCGAATTTTCCGGCGCATCACCCTGCCGCTCTTGATGCCGAACCTCATCGTCGTCCTGGTCCTGGCGCTGATCCGCGCCGTGCAGATCTTCGACGAGGTTTTCGTGCTCACCGGCGGCGGGCCCGGCACCAGCACCATGTACATCACCCAGTTTATTTACGAGACCGGCTTTGCCAGTTCGCTGCGCAATCCGGGGCTCGCATCGGCCGCCTCGATCCTGATGGGCATCGTGCTCGTCATCCTGACGCTGATCCAGCTTGCCGCAAGCAGCCGCAACGAGAAGAAGGGGAAACGCCAATGAGCGCTGTCGGCGCCTTCCTGCTACGTCGCCGTGGCCGCGGCTGGCACTGGACGGATGTCGTCACCTGGATCTGGCTGATCTCAGGCGTCATCCTGATGTTCGGCCCGGCCATCTGGCTGGTCTTCTCCTCCTTCAAGACGCCGGCGGCGCTCGCCGAGTTCCCGCCGTCCGTCCTGCCTTATGTCACCGAGCAGGCCGTGGTGCCGGGATACGACAAGCCGTTGCCGCTCTATAACGTGACGATGCCGGATGGCAGCACCCGTGTGCTCGCCGAAGTGCGCCGCATTGGCATCATGGGCCAGATGGTCGATCCGAAACAGCCTGATGAAATCGTCAAGGTCAACATCAAGGACCGCACGCCGGTGCGTGAGGTCGAATTCGCGACCAACAACTACACCGAGCCTTTCCAGCGCTTCGACTTCTTCCTGTTCCTGCGCAACTCGGTCTTCGTGACGGTGGTGGCGACGGCCATCACCCTGTTGGTCAATTCGATGGCCGCCTTCGCGCTGTCGAAATACCAGTTCCCCGGCCGCACCGCCGTCATGCTGATGATCCTGGCAACGCTGATGGTGCCGCTCTCGGTGATCGTCGTGCCGCTCTATTCGGTCATCGGCAGCTTGAACCTCTTCGACAGCCTCTGGGGCGTCATCCTGCCGACCGTCGCCACGCCGACGGGCGTCTTCCTGTTGCGCCAGTACATGCTGACGATCCCCGACGAGCTGATCGACGCCGCGCGCATGGACAAGGCCAGCGAATGGCAGATCTACTGGCGCATCATCCTGCCGCTGTCGGCACCGGCGCTGGCGGTACTGGCGATCTTCTCGGTGGTCTGGCGCTGGAACGATTTCCTCTGGCCGCTGATCGTGCTGTCGCGCAAGGAACTCTACACGCTGCAGGTCGGCCTCAACGTCTATGCCGGCGAGCTCAATGTGCAGTGGCACTATATCCTCGCCATGACCGTCGTCTCGATGATCCCCGTCGTGCTGATCTTCGTTTTCCTGCAGCGCTTCATCACGACGGGTATCGCCGGCTCGGGGCTGAAATAATAGGAAACAGGAGAGCGCATGAGCGGACTCGAGCTCAGGAACATCGTCAAGAATTTCGGCGTCGTCGAGGTGATCCGCGATGTCTCGCTTGAGGTCAACGACGGCGAGTTCGTCGCTTTCGTCGGCCCGTCCGGGTGTGGAAAATCGACGTTGCTGCGCCTGATCGCCGGTCTCGACAAGCCGACGGGCGGTAGCATCGCCATCGACGGCAAGGACGTCACCGCGATCGGTGCGGCCGACCGCGGCCTTGCCATGGTCTTCCAGTCCTATGCCCTTTATCCGCATATGAGCGTGCGGGAAAACCTTGCCTTCGGCTTGGAGAACACCAAGGTGGCCAAGGCCGAGATCGAAGCACGCATCGCTGACGCCGCGCGCATGCTGGAGATCGAGCCGTTTCTGCAGCGCCGCCCCGGCCAGCTCTCCGGCGGCCAGCGTCAGCGCGTCGCGATCGGCCGCGCCATCGTGCGCCGGCCGGATGCCTTCCTGCTCGATGAACCGCTCTCCAATCTCGATGCCGAACTTCGGGTGAGCATGCGCGCCGAACTCGCCGCTCTGCACGCCCGCCTCAAGGCGACGATGATCTACGTTACCCATGATCAGGTCGAGGCGATGACGCTCGCAAACCGGATCGTCGTGCTGAGAGGCGGCAGGATCGAACAAGTGGGGACGCCGCTTGAACTCTACAACAAGCCGGCAAACCGCTTCGTCGCCGGCTTCATCGGCGCGCCGCACATGAATTTTCTGGAAGCCTCGATCGTCGGCCATGACGGCGGTTTCGCGCAAGTCGAAACCGTGGGCGGCCATCGCCTTTCCGTCGTCGCCAGGGAGGCGCGCCCGGCGGGCGAGAGGGTCAGCATCGGCATCCGGCCACAGCACATCACACTTGCGGATGCAGCCGCCGCAGGCAGGCTGGACTCGCGGATCACCCTTGTCGAGGAGCTGGGTTCTGAAACCGTCGTCCATACCGAAGCCGCCGGCAAGAAGCTGATCGCCGTCTTTGCCGGCCAGCAGAAGATGAAATCGGGCGACAGCCTGCCGCTCCATCTCGACCCCGAGGTTCTGCACCTTTTCGGCGAGGACGGCCGGCGTCTGTCTTGATGCTTCAGCGTCCGTCCACAAGGGCGCCATTCGTCAAATCGCAGCTTCGCTCTGCCGTCCGCAAGAGAGCCAAAGTCTCAGAGCGAAGTAAGCGCAGGCAATTAGCGATGACGGCACGGCAAAAATGAAAAAAACAGACAAAAGACGAAGATCAATCTGGCCAATATAATAAAGATAAAACCAAAGAAAAAACAAATGTTAGCGCTGACCAGAAAAATGGACGTGAATGTACTTGTTTATATTTTAAAATATATAAGAAATATATCCCGGCCATGACTGGTATGGAAAAAACAAATTTTAAAAATAATGTTATCAGTCCGATGTTTCCAAAAAACATAGGGACATGGGCCAAAGTCATGCCCACAAAATACGATTGAAAGAGCAGGCCTCTCTGAGGCATTCCGAGATTGAGTTTCTTCATATTCGTGTTCGAGTCGCGTTATAGTCTATGATGCTATCTAAATGCCGACCAGCTTCAAGGTCACAAAAAAGCCCGCGCCGGAATGGAGGGCGCGGGCCAAGTTTAATGTCATCACAGCCTTAGTGGCTGTTCTTGTGGCTTTGTTGACCAGCCTTTACATGCTGCTCATGGCTGCCGCCGCGGGATCCGCTGGACTGCGCGTCACGGCCGCCTGAAGAGGCGCTGCGGGAATTGGAGTCGTTCTTGTGACTCTGCTGCCCAGCCTTGACGTGCTGTTCATGCGTTCCACCTTGGTTTGCCATTTGGTTTCTCCTTGGTTTTGAACTGAGGCCACGTCGACCTCGAGTTCACAACCTCGCTCCGGCGCATGCGTTCCGCATTTTAATATTTCGTGATCTCGCCGGAAAATGAGGATGAGGAAGCGGACCGGGCGGGTCGGGAGCTCGCCTGCCATTTCGTTGGCCATCGGGAGAAAGCGGAAAAATCCCGGTGTTCTCCAGCGCCGCCGCGTCCGCTTGGCGCGGCCCGCAGCCTCGCTTCGACAACCGTCCCTCGACAAAAAGGTTCCAGGAAATCAGCCGCATCCGTTCCGGTTCACGGCTCTGTTGAGGCCGCTCGACTCTTTTCAAATAGATGGTCCGCTCTAACTTACAGGGGAGCTGAGGAAAGGAGAAAACCATGACCGACGCACCGAAAACGGCGACCCCGGCGCGAAGAGTGTTGCGTGGCCGCCCCTACAGCATGAGCGAATTTGCCAGAAAATACCGGTTGGACGACAAGGAGGCCAAGCGCCTCTATGACAAATTTGGCCCCTCCGCCACCGAGCTCGACCTGTTGATGGCTGCCAAGCGCCGTCCGCCGCGGCTCCCCACCAAGCTCGACTCCTGACGGCCGTCCATGAGGATCAGGACGGGAAGCTGCCTTTGCGGAGCGGTCGCCTACCGGGTGGAAGGCGAGCCGCTTCGCGTCGGCCTCTGCCACTGTGCTGATTGCCGCAAATCGAGTGGTTCCGCCTTCGTCTTCTTCGCGCTCTGGTCTCGCTCGGCTTTCTCCCAAAGCGGCGAGATTGCCACTTTCGCTGGCCGCAGCTTCTGTCCCACCTGCGGCAGCAGGCTTTTCTGCCTTCAGGAGGCGGCGGTGGAAATCCGCCTCGGCTCGCTCGATAGCCCGCCGACGGATCTTGAGCCGGACCATGAAGTCTGGATCAAGCGGCGCGAAGCGTGGCTGCATCCGCTGCCGGGTGCCGGGCAATATGCCGAGGATGCCGATTGACGGTCGGCAATTGCTGCCTGTCGGGAGCGCGAAAGCGCTGCAGATTTTTGCGCGAGAGGCGCCGCTGGGCGGAAACTTGAGTTTTCTTACCAATATTTCATTTCACCTGTCCGCAATTCCGTGCCAGTTCGGCGGCAACGCTAATTCCCGGTTCATCTGCGGTGTGATTATTTCATTGCAGGCCGATGCGGCCACTGACTGATCGAGGATGACATGAACAAGATCGTAAGCGGCGACGAAACCGGAGCAAAGGCCGGCGCGACGCCCGATCTCGCCGCGGTGCTTGCCGCTTCGGGACGGCAGAACAGGCGGAGCCGCTGGCGCGCCCGCCTGCTCGTTGTGCTGATCCTCCTCGCTGCCGCCGCGGCGGCCGCTTACTTCTACATCGGCCGAGGGCAAAGTGAGGTGAGCTACACCACGCAGCCGGCAAAACGCGGCGACCTGACGGTGCTTGTCACCGCCACCGGTTCGGTGCAGCCGACCGAGCAGGTGGACATATCGAGCGAGCTTTCGGGCACCGTACGCGACGTCAACGTGGATTATAACAGCATGATCAAGGCGGGCGACGTGCTGGCGCTGCTCGACACCAACAAGCTCGAGGCGGATGTGAAGAGCTCGCGCGCCAAGGTCAATTCGGCCAAGGCAAACGTCGCCAAGGCCAATGCCGATCTCGAATCGGCGAGCACCTCGCTCGAGCGGTTGAAGAGCCTGGTCAGGAGCAACGTCTCCACCCAGCAGAGCCTCGACGATGCCACTTACAAATATGATTCCGCCGTGGCCGCCAAACAGATCAACGAAGCCGAGGTGCTGGCCTCGGAGGCCGACCTGCAGCTTGCCGAGGTCAATCTCGCCAAGGCAAAGATCGTCTCGCCGATCGACGGCGTGATCCTCACCCGGTCCGTCAATCCGGGCGCCACGGTTGCCGCCTCGCTTTCGGCGCCCATTCTCTTCACCATCGCCGGCGATCTGAAGAAGATGGAGCTGCAGGTCGATGTCGACGAGGCCGATGTCGGCAAGATCGCCGTCGGCCAAAAGGCGATATTTACCGTCGATGCCTATCCCGACCGGTCCTTCCCGGCCGAGATCGAGCAGATCCGCTTCGCCTCCGAAGTGGTCAACAACGTGGTGACCTACAAGGCGGTGCTCTCGGTCGACAACGCCGACCTGCTGCTGCGCCCCGGTATGACGGCGACCGCCGATATCACCGTCGAGGCCGTCAAGGATACGCTGATGGCGCCGAACGCGGCGCTGCGTTATGCCCCCCCGCAGGCGGAACGGCGCGGCCGCGGCATTCTCGGGATCTTCGGGCCGCCACGCCGGCGCGGCGGTAATTCCGGTGAGGTGCTGACGGGAGCGCAGCGCCGCGTCTGGGTGCTGCGCAACGGCCGCGCCACGCCCGTCGTCATCCAGGTCGGTTCGTCCGACGGCCAGTTCACTCAGGTGGTCTCCGGCGAACTCAAGGAAAATGACGCATTGGTGACTGACGCCACGGTGCGGACGAATTAGGCGGAGAGACGGATGGCAAGCCCGCCGCTCATCGAATTCAGGAAGGTCTCGAAGATCTACGGCGAGGGCGAGGCGGCGATCCGCGCTCTCGACCATGTCGATCTTGCGATCGATGCCCATGAATTCGTCGCGATCATGGGGCCGTCAGGCTCCGGAAAGTCGACGGCGATGAACATTCTCGGCTGCCTCGATGTGCCGACATCGGGCGACTACATCTTCCAGGGCATCCCGACCAGCGGCTTCGACCGCAGCCAGCTGACGCTATTGCGCCGCCACATGCTCGGCTTCGTTTTCCAGGGCTTCAACCTCTTGTCGCGCACCTCAGCCGCAGAGAATGTTGAGCTGCCGCTGATCTATCGCGGCATGGCAGTGCGTGAACGGCGCGAAAAGGCGCGCGAGGCGCTGGCGCTGGTCGGCCTGTCGGGCCGCGAGCATCACAAGACGCAGGAGCTCTCAGGCGGTCAACAGCAGCGCGTCGCCATCGCCCGCGCCATCGTTACCGAGCCGGCGCTGCTCCTCGCCGACGAGCCGACCGGCAATCTCGACACGAAGACCAGCTTCGAGATCATGGAACTGATGACGCGGCTGAACCGCGAGCACGGCATCACCATCGTCATGGTCACGCACGAGTCCGATATCGCCGCCTATGCCGGGCGGCTGCTGCGCTTCGTCGACGGCCAGCTGGAGAGCGAGGTCGAGCAGGCCAGGAGGACGGATCATGTTCTTTGAGACGTTGAAGCTGGCGTTGCGTGCCATCAACCGCAACATGCTGCGCTCCTTCCTCACCGTGCTCGGCGTCGTCATCGGCGTTGCCGCCGTCATCGCGCTGGTGACGATCGGCAACGGTACGACCGCGCAGGTCTCGACCGAACTGTCGCGGCTCGGCACCAACATGCTGTTCGTTCGTCCCGGGCAGTTCGGCCCCGGCCGGGTGAGTTCCGAGGCCAAACGCTTCAGCCTCAAGGATGTCGCCGCCATCCGCGACCAGATCGGCGGCTTGAGGGCGGTGGCGCCGCTCAACCAGTCAACGGCAACGGTGGTTTTTGGCGGCCAGAACCATTCGACCAGCGTCTCCGGCACCACCAACGATTATTTCGTCGCGCAGGACTGGAACCTGGCGCTTGGCCGCAATTTCACCCCCGCCGAGGAGCGCGGTCAGTCCCGCTGCATCATCGGTGAGACAGTGCGCTCGCAACTCTTCGGAGCCGCCGATCCGCTCGGCCAGCAGATCCGCGTCGGCAAGGTTTCCTGCCCGGTCATCGGGGTGCTGGCCAGGCGCGGCCAGTCCGGCATGGGCACCGACCAGGACGACGTGGTCATCATGCCGGTCAAGGTGTTCCAGCGGCGCATCAGCGGCAACAGCAACGTGCCGCAGATCATCATTTCGGCGCGCGATGGTGTCTCGACAGCCAAGGTGCAGGCCGATGTCGAAAATCTGCTGCGTGAGCGCCGCAAGATCATTCCCGGCCGCCAGGACGATTTCAACGTCAACGACATGACGCAGATCGCCGAGGCGATGACCGGCACGACGACACTCTTGACCGGCCTGCTCGGCGCCGTCGCCGCGATCAGCCTGCTCGTCGGTGGCATCGGCATCATGAACATCATGCTCGTCTCCGTCACCGAGCGAACCCGCGAAATCGGTATCCGCCTGGCGATCGGCGCGCTCGAAAACCAGGTGCTCACCCAGTTCCTGGTCGAGGCGGTGGCGCTGTCGCTCTTCGGCGGCATCACCGGCATCGTGCTCGGCCTGAGCCTCGGCCTGGTGGCGGTCACCCTCCTGAAAGTCCCCTTCGTCTTCAGTCCGATGATGGTCGCCGTCGCCTTCCTCTTCTCCGCGGCAATCGGTATGATCTTCGGCTATTTTCCGGCGAGACGGGCAGCGCAGCTCAATCCGATCGAGGCGTTGCGACACGAGTGAAGGGCGGACGCGCGGTTCGGTCGTGCGGACCTGCGAATTTGGGTTTCACTCCTTGGATGTCTGCGTCGCCTTGTCTTCGACTTTTTACCGTGGCAGAATGTGATATATCAGGCCGGCTACGGGATTATCGGCAGTGCAGACGTCACAAAGCCACCTTGCCTATCTAGCACTCGAGCACCTGATCGTTACGCTGGCGCTGAAGCCTGGCGCACTTGTCACCGAAAAGCAGCTGATCGATATGGCGGGCCGCGGGCGCACGCCGGTGCGCGAGGCGATTCAGAAGCTCGCCTGGCAGGGGCTGATCCTGGTGAAGCCGCGGGTTGGGCTGCAGGTTGCCGAGATCGCACCGGAGGATCATGGCAATGTCATGCAGGTCCGCCGCGAGCTGGAGCCGATTGCGGCAAGCCTGGTTGCCGAGCATGCCACGGACGAACATCGTGAGCGCCTCAGCGATTGCGCCGACGCGATGGAGAAATGCGTCGTGACCGGCGATCTCACCGGCTTCTTCGCCGCCGACAAGGCCTTTGACGAAATTCTCGAGAACGCGTGCCCGAACGGCTTCATCATGGCCGCACTCGGTCCGGTGCAGGCGCATGCGCGCCGCCTCTGGTATTCCACAGCAAGCCCCGAGCGCATGGACCGCGCCATCGCGCTGCATGTCGCCGTCATCCGCGCCATTCGGCAGGGCAGGCCGGATGAGGCGCGTGGGGCGATGGCGGTGCTGATCGACTATCTCGCCCGCAAATAAAAACGGCCCCGTTTCCGGAGCCGCTTGCATTTGATCGTTGAAAGAGTGTCAGCCGACGAAAGCGCGTTCGATGACGAATTCGGCGGGCTTGCTGTTGGCGCCTTCATTGAGGCCAGCCTTTTCGAGCAGTTCCTTGGTATCCTTCAGCATGGCCGAGGAGCCGCAGATCATGCCGCGGTCGATTGCCGGATCGAGCGGCGGAACGCCGAGATCGGTAAACAGCTTGCCCGACGAGATCAGGTCGGTGATGCGGCCACGATATTCGAAATCCTCGCGCGTGACGGTCGCGTAATGGCGCAGCTTGTCGCCGACCACTTCCTTCAGCAGTTCGTCATTCTGGATCTCGTGCACGAGATCGAAGCCATATTTCAGCTCGGCGACGTCGCGCGTCGTGTGAGTGAGGATGACTTCCTCGAACTTTTCATAGGTCTCGGGGTCGCGGATCAGGCTGGCGAACGGCGCAACACCGGTTCCGGTCGAGAACATGTAGAGACGGCGGCCAGGGGTCAGCGCGTCGAGCACCAGCGTGCCCGTCGGCTTCTTGCGCATCAGCACCTGATCGCCGGGCTTGATCGCCTGCAGATGAGAGGTGAGGGGACCGTCCGGCACCTTGATCGAGAAGAATTCAAGCTCCTCGGCCCATGCTGGGCTGGCGATCGAATAGGCACGGAAGACCGGCTTGCCCTCGACCATCAGCCCGATCATCGCGAATTCGCCGGAACGGAAACGGAAGCCCTGCGGCCGGGTCATCGTGAAGCGGAAGAGCCGGTCGGTGTAATGCGTCACGCTCAGCACCGTCTCGGCATAGACGCCGGCGGGGATGGACGAGGCGAAGTCTTCGGTCTTTGCAGGCGCGTTCATTTCGGTAGCGGATCCCGTATTCGTCGGATGAACTGTCGGATTGGGAGCGAGATATTACAAATCCGGCCGGAATTAAAGGCATTCCATTCCACGCGACGCTTCAGAAGGGAAATATGCATGTCATGGTCAGGATTCAATGGCGAGCGGCGAATGTCATATTTCCCGCTGGCGAAGCCGGGCAAAGGATGCATATTAGAGCGGCGGACCGCAGCCGAATGCTGATTTTCGGCAAAAGCGGTGCGACAACAAAGACCTACGGCGTCGAACCCAGCCCGATTCAGGAGCAGGGTCCGGTGATGATGGCGAAAAAATACACGCTTGCCGGGGCGAGCGCGACAAGCGGTCGGGGGACTATGAAGATCTTCAACTACAAGCGTGTTCCTTACGCCGAGATGCGCGCCTTTTCCGTCCATATCCTGACGGCGTCCGGCTCGTTCCTTGCCTTTCTCGGCGTCGTCGCCGCGGCCGAGCATCGCTTCATCGACATGTTCTGGTGGCTGGGTCTGGCGCTTCTGGTCGACGGCATTGACGGGCCGATTGCCCGCAAGGTGCGGGTCAAAGAAGTGCTGCCGAACTGGTCCGGCGATACGCTCGACAATATCATCGATTACGTCACCTATGTGCTGCTGCCGGCCTTCGCCCTCTATCAGAGCGGCATGATCGGCGAGCCCTGGTCCTTCGTCGCAGCCGGCATGATCGTCGTCTCTAGCGCCATCTATTATGCCGATATGGGCATGAAGACCGAGGAGTATTTCTTCTCCGGCTTTCCCGTCGTCTGGAACATGATCGTCTTCACGCTGTTCGTCATCGATGCGAGCGCCACGACGGCGCTAGTCGTCGTGACGATTTCGGTGGTGCTGACCTTCCTGCCGATCAATTTCCTCCATCCCGTCCGCGTCAAAAGGTTGCGCCCGCTCAATCTCGGCGTCTTTTTCCTGTGGTCGGCGCTCGGCGTCTATTCGCTGCTGATGCATTTCGAGATGCCGGAATGGGCGCTCATTCTCTTTATCGTGACCGGGCTCTATCTTTACGTCATCGGCGCGGTGCTGCAATTCTTCCCCTCCCTTGGACGCGAAGCTTAGGACAGGCAATATGACGAAGACGCATGCGATTTCATTCTCGCAGACGGGCGGACCTGATGTTTTCGACTACGTCGAAATCGATCTTCCGCCACCCGTGACAGGCGAGGTGCAGATCCGGCAGGCGGCGATCGGCCTCAACTTCATCGATGTCTACTTTCGCAACGGTTCCTATAAGGTGCCGCACCTTCCATTTGTCACCGGCAAGGAGGGCGCCGGAATCGTGACGGCGGTCGGACCTGATGTTGCCGATTTCAAGCTTGGCGATCGTGTCGCCTATGCCAGCGCTGACGGCGCCTATAGCGTCGAGCGCAATATCGAGGCGCGCCATCTGGTGCATGTGCCGGACGGCATCGAGCTGGAAATGGCGGCGGCGATGATGCTGAAGGGCATGACCGCCGAATATCTCCTGAACCGCACGTTCAAGGTGGGCCATCAGACGGTTCTGCTGTTCCATGCCGCCGCCGGCGGCGTCGGCCTGATCGCCGGCCAGTGGGCGAAGGCGCTCGGTGCCACGGTTATCGGCACGGCGGGCTCGGAGGACAAGATCAAGCTGGCGCTGGCCCACGGCTACGACCATGTGATCAACTACAAGAGCGAGGATTTCGTCGGGCGCGTCCGCGATATAACGGGCGGCAAGGGCGTCGATGTCGTCTATGATTCGATCGGCCGCGATACTTTTCCACAGTCGCTCGATTGCCTGAAGCCGCGCGGCCTTTTTGCCTCCTTCGGACAGTCTTCCGGGCCGATCGAGAATTTCACCCTCGCCATGCTGGCTCAGAGGGGATCGCTCTTTGCGACTCGCCCGACGCTCTTCACCTATATCGCCACGCGGGGGGAATTGGACGACAGTGCAAAGGCGCTATTTGATGTTGTGCAAAGCAACAAAGTGCGTATCAATGTCAACCAAACCTATCCGCTGCGTGAGGTTGGGCGAGCTCACGCGGATCTGGAAGCAAGAAAAACAACAGGAACGACGCTGCTGATTCCATGAGATCCGAACGGACCGGTCGGCAAAAGAAATGAGGGGAACGTGTCTGCATTGAATGTGCCGGATCCCGGTGCGTTGTTGTCCGTCCAGAAGCTGACGAAGTTTTTCGGTGGCTTTGCCGCCTGCAATGACATCGATCTCGACATTGCGCCGGGCGAGATTCATGCGCTTCTCGGCGAAAATGGCGCAGGCAAATCCACATTGGTCAAGATGCTGTTCGGCGTGCTGGAGCCGACGCACGGGCAGATCCTGTGGGAAGGAAGCCCTGTCGTCATCGCCTCTCCGGGCGAAGCCCGCAAGCAGGGCATCGGCATGGTTTTTCAGCATTTCTCGCTGTTCGAGGCCCTGACAGTGGCCGAAAACATCGCGCTGTCGCTCGATGACGCCATTCCGATCGATCGGATCGCCGAGGAGGCGAGGGCGCTGTCGATCGCCTACGGCCTGCCGCTCGATCCGCATGCCCATGTCGCCGATCTCTCCGTCGGCGAGCGCCAGCGCATCGAGATCGTCCGCGCGCTACTGCAGAACCCGAAGCTCATCATTCTCGACGAGCCGACCTCGGTGCTGACGCCGCAAGAGGCCGACAGGCTGTTCGAGACGCTGTTCAAGTTGCGCGCCGAGGGCCGTTCGGTTCTTTATATCAGCCATCGTCTGGAGGAGGTGCAGCGCATCTGCGATCGCGCCACCGTGCTGCGCCATGGCCGGGTGACCGGCGCCTGTGATCCCAGGCAGGAAACGCCGGCCTCGCTCGCCCGCATGATGGTCGGCAGCGAGGTGGCGACCGTCACCCATCCCGAGCGCAGCGACAGGGGCGAGGTGCAGCTTGCCGTTACCAACCTGTCGGTTTCCGCGCGCACGCCTTTTGCCATGCCGCTGCGCGATGTCTCCATGACGGTGCGATCGGGCGAAATCCTCGCGATTGCCGGCGTCGCTGGCAACGGCCAGAGCGAGCTGTTCGACGCGCTGTCCGGTGAATATCCGGTTGCCTCAGCCGAAGCGATCATCATCCGCAAGAAGCCGGTGGGCACTCAGGGCATTACCGCCCGTCGCCTGCTCGGCGCCGGTTTCGTGCCGGAGGAGCGGCACGGGCACGCCGCCGTTTCCGCCATGAAGCTGTCCGACAATCTGGTGCTGGCCCGCAGCCAGTCGGATCGCAAGGCCTTTCTGGGCGTGCTCGGCATCATCAGGCAGGGCGCGGTAAAATCTGCGGCGCGGCGCATTTCCGAAGCAATGGATGTCCGCAAGAGCGGTGACGATCCCGCCGCCGGTTCGCTCTCCGGCGGCAATCTGCAGAAATTCATCGTCGGCCGCGAGCTCGACCGCCAGCCGGCCGTCCTCGTCGTCAACCAGCCGACCTGGGGCGTCGATGCGGGGGCCGCAAGCCGCATTCGCCAGGCGCTGGTCGATCTTGCAAAGGCCGGCTCCGCCGTCGTCGTCATCAGCCAGGACCTCGACGAAATCTTCGAAGTGGCAACCGATATCGCTGTCATCTCCGAGGGGCGCCTTTCCCGGCCCTATCCGGCCGGCGAACTCACCCGCGAAAAGATCGGCCTGCTGATGGGCGGCCTGCATGAAGGCAGCTCGGCCGCGGAGACTGCCCATGCGCATTGAACTGGAAAAACGTCCCGACGTCTCGAAGCTCTTCGCCTTCGTCTCGCCGCTCCTGGCCCTTGCCCTGACGCTCGCCCTCGGCGCCGTCATGTTCGCTATGCTCGGCAAAAACCCCGTCGAGGCGCTCGATGCATTCTTCGTCGAGCCGCTACTCGAGGTCTGGTCGCTGCACGAGCTGGCGATCAAGGCAGCACCGCTGATCCTGATCGCCGTTGGCCTTGCCGTCAGCTACCGCTCGAACAACTGGAATATCGGCGCCGAGGGGCAGTTCACCATTGGCGCCATCACCGGCTCCTACCTGCCGATTGTCTTTTACGACTGGCATTCGCCGCTCGTCCTGCCGCTGATGCTGCTGCTCGGAGCGCTTGGTGGCGCGCTTTTTGCCGCCATTCCGGCGCTGTTGAAGGCCCATTTCAACACCAATGAGATCCTGACATCGCTGATGCTGGTCTATATCGCCCAGCTCTTCCTCGATTGGCTGGTGCGCGGCGCCTGGCGCGATCCGCAGGGCTTCAACTTCCCGGTGTCGCGGGATTTCGCGCCGGAAGCGGTGCTGCCGGCGATCTGGGAGGAATCGGGCCGGGCCCATTGGGCCTTCATCTTCGCCATCATCGCGGCGATCGGCGTCTGGTTCATGCTGCGTTATACGCTGAAAGGTTTCGAGATCGTGGTGCTCGGCCAGTCGGAGCGGGCAGGGCGCTTTGCCGGCTTCTCATCGAAGAAGATGATCTGGTTCAGCTTTCTGTTCTCGGGCGCGCTTGCCGGCCTTGCCGGGATATCAGAGGTCTCCGGCTCAATCGGCCATCTGCAGCCGGCGATCTCTCCGGGCTACGGCTTCACCGCCATCATTGTCGCCTTCCTCGGCCGGCTCAATCCGCTCGGCATCATCGCGTCCGGCCTGGTGCTGGCGCTGACCTATCTCGGCGGCGAGGCGGCGCAGCTGTCGCTCGGCGTCTCCGACAAGGTCACCCGCGTCTTCCAGGGGCTGCTGCTCTTTTTCGTGCTCTCCTGCGATACACTGATCTACTACAAAGTCCGTATCGTCTGGTCGCGGCTGAGGAGCGGTGCGGCATGAGCATTTTTGAAGCCATTCTGCTGACCGTCATCACTGCCTCGACGCCGCTCGTCATCGCCGCGCTCGGCGAACTGGTAGCGGAACGCTCCGGCGTTCTCAATCTCGGCGTTGAAGGCATGATGATCATGGGCGCGGTCGCCGCTTTTGCCGGCGCGCAAACGTCGGGCTCGCCCTATGTCGGGATCATCTGCGGCATAGTGGCGGGTGCGCTGTTCTCGCTGCTGTTCGCCTTCCTGACGCTGACGCTGGTGGCCAACCAGGTGGCGACGGGACTGGCGCTTACCCTTCTCGGCCTCGGCGCATCCGGCATGCTCGGTGAGCCCTATGTCAGCGTTCCCGGCATTCGCCTCGAAGAGATCGTCATTCCCGTCCTGTCCGATATTCCTGTTATCGGCCATGTTCTGTTCAGGCAGGATCTGATCTTCTACCTGTCGATTGCGCTTGTGATCGGCGTCAGCTGGTTCCTGTTCCGCAGCCGGGCCGGGCTGAAACTGAGAGCGATCGGCGACAGTCATATGTCGGCCCATGCGCTCGGCATCGGTGTCATCCGCACGCGCTATTTTGCGGTGATGTTCGGTGGCGCCTGCGCCGGTCTTGCCGGCGCGCAGCTCTCGCTCGTCTACACGCCGCAATGGGCGGAGAACATGTCGGCCGGCCGCGGCTGGATCACCCTGGCGCTTGTCGTTTTCGCCTCCTGGCGTCCATGGCGGGTTTTTGCCGGCGGTTATCTCTTCGGCGCGGTGACCATATTGCAGCTGCACGCACAGGCCTTCGGTCTCGGGATACCCGCGCAGTTCCTTTCGATGCTGCCCTATGCCGCGACTATTGTGGTTCTCATCATCATTTCCCATAATCGGCGCACGACGTTGATCAACACGCCCGCGTCGCTCGGAAAAGCCTTCGTGCCGGAGCGATAAAGCAACAAGATCAAAGACGGGTTTCCGGAATAACTTCAAACCAACAGGGGTAACCATGAAGAAGTTCGCATTCGCACTCGCCGCCTCGGCTGCTGCCGTGATCGGCATTTCCTCCGCCGCTCAGGCCGCGGACAAGACGAAGGTCTGCTTCGTCTATGTCGGTTCGCACACCGATGGCGGCTATTCGCAGGCCCACGATCTCGGCCGCCAGCAGGTCCAGGCCGAATTCGGCGACAAGATCGAAACGCCTTATCTCGAGAACGTGCCGGAAGGCCCGGACGCCGAGCGCGCCATCGAGCGTCTGGCCCGGTCCGGCTGCAAGCTGATCTTCACGACGTCCTTCGGCTTCATGGATGCGACGGTGAAGGTCGCCGCCAAGTTCCCGAAGGTCAAGTTCGAGCATGGCACCGGCTACAAGACCGGCCCGAATCTCGCGACTTACAACTCGCGATTCTATGAAGGCCGCTATATCCTCGGCCAGATCGCCGCCAAGACCTCGAAGAATCACGGCGCCGCCTACATCGCCTCCTTCCCGATCCCCGAAGTGGTCATGGGCATCAACTCCTTCGAGCAGGGCGCCAAGTCGGTCGACCCCAGCTTCAAGCTGAAGGTCATCTGGGTCAATACCTGGTTCGACCCCGGCAAGGAAGCCGATGCGGCCAAGGCGATGGTCGACCAGGGGGTCGACGTCTTGACGCAGCACACCGATACGACAGCGCCGATGCAGGTTGCCGAAGAACGCGGTATCCATGCCTTCGGTCAGGCGTCCGACATGATCGCAGCCGGCCCGAAGGCGCAGCTGACGGCGATCGTCGACACCTGGGGCGCCTACTACTCCAAACGTGTTCACGCGCTCCTGGACGGCACCTGGAAGTCCGAACAGAGCTGGGACGGCCTGAAAGACGGCATCCTGAAGATGGCACCCTACACCAACATGCCTGACGACGTGAAGAAGATGGCCGAGGAAACCGAAGCCAAGATCAAGTCGGGCGAGCTGCATCCCTTCACCGGCCCGATCAACAAGCAGGACGGCACGCCCTGGCTGAAGGCCGGCGAGAAGGCAGATGACGCCACGCTGCTCGGCATGAACTTCTATGTCGAAGGCGTCGACGACAAGCTGCCGGCGCAATAATTCCGCAGGCTTTCTGCAACTTTCAAGGGCGTCCTGGCGGGCGCCCTTTTTTTCTTCTGTAACGTTAAAAAAAGCGATTTACAAAAGTAATACTATATGATTTTTTGACCCTGCGCCGCGAAGGAGCGGCATTGGGAGGATATCATGAAATTGAAGACTGCACTTTTGAGTGCCACGATTTTGGCTGCCTGCATGTTCGGTTCGGCTTCGGCCGGCGGCTTGACCGTTGGCTTCTCGCAGATCGGCTCGGAATCGGGCTGGCGTGCGGCTGAAACCACCGTCACCAAGGAACAGGCCAAGAAGCGCGGCATCGATCTGAAGTTTGCCGATGCGCAGCAGAAGCAGGAAAATCAGATCAAGGCTTTGCGCTCCTTCATTGCTCAGGGCGTTGATGCCATTCTGATCGCTCCGGTTGTTGAAACCGGCTGGGACGACGTTCTGAAGGAAGCCAAGGAAGCCAAGATCCCGGTCATCCTTCTCGACCGCACCATCAAGGCTCCGGACGATCTGTACCTGACGGCCGTTACGTCGGATCTCGTTCACGAAGGCAAGGTCGCAGGCGACTTCCTGGTGAAGACCGTCGGCGACAAGAAGTGCAACGTCGTCGAACTGCAGGGCACAACCGGTTCGTCGCCGGCGATCGCCCGCAAGAAGGGCTTCGAAGAGGCTCTCGCCGGCCATGACAACCTCAAGATCGTTCGCAGCCAGACCGGTGACTTCACTCGCACCAAGGGCAAGGAAGTCATGGAAAGCTTCCTGAAGGCTGAGAATGGCGGCAAGGATATCTGCGCTCTCTATGCTCATAACGACGACATGGCTGTCGGCGCCATCCAGGCGATCAAGGAAGCCGGCCTGAAGCCCGGCAAGGATATCCTCGTCGTCTCCATCGACGCCGTTCCGGATATCTTCAAGGCGATGTCCGAAGGCGAGTCCAATGCCACCGTCGAGCTGACGCCGAACATGGCCGGCCCCGCCTTCGATGCCCTCGAAGCCTATCTGAAGGACAAGAAGGCCCCGCCGAAGTGGATCCAGACCGAGTCCAAGCTCTACACGCCTGCCGACGAGCCGATGAAGGTCTACGAAGAGAAGAAGGGCCAGGGCTACTGATTTGAACCTGGAACCGCACTGGCTCATAATGGGCCGGTGCGGAACTGCCGGTGCCGGATCGGGCGTCAGCCCGGTCTTGGTGCGGGCGCACGGCGCAAATATCAGGACACAGCAGCCCTCATGGTTCACAATAACGAGAATATTCTCGCAGCCTCGGCCATATCCAAGTTTTTTCCCGGCGCTGTCGCCTTGGACAAGGTTGATTTCACGCTACGCCGCGGTGAGGTCCATGCGCTTCTCGGCGAAAACGGCGCCGGCAAATCGACGCTGATCAAGTGCATCACGGGCGCCTATCATCGCGATGGCGGCAGCCTGATGCTCGATGGCGAGGAAATCAATCCGGCCAATACGCTCGCCGCCCAGAAGCTGGGTATCGGCACCGTCTATCAGGAGGTCAACCTCCTCGCCAATCTGAGTGTCGCCGAAAACCTCTTTCTCGGACGCCAGCCGAGGCGTTTCGGCATGACCGACGTGCGCGCGATGAACCGCAAGGCGCGCGAACTGCTTGCCGGCTACGGCATCGATATTGACGTCACCGCCGAACTCGGACGTTTCTCCGTCGCCGTCCAGCAGGTCGTCGCCATCGCCCGCGCCGTCGATCTCTCCGGCAAGGTGCTGATATTGGACGAGCCGACGGCGAGCCTCGACAACCAGGAAGTGGCGCTGCTCTTCCGCATCATCGGGGACCTGAAGAAACGCGGGCTCGGCATCGTCTTCATCACCCATTTCCTCGAGCAGGTCTATGCGATCAGCGATCGCATCACCGTGCTGCGCAACGGCAAGCTCGTCGGCACCCGCGACGCCGCCGAACTGCCGCGCCAGGGCCTGATCGCCATGATGCTCGGCCGCGAACTCGCCCAGGCTGAAGAGGCGGTCGGGGAGCGCAGCATTGCAGCCGGCGAGGTCCGGTATCGCTTTTCCGGCTACGGCAAACGCGGCAAGGTCAAGCCCTTTGATCTCGATGTCCGCGCCGGCGAGGTGGTCGGCGTAGCCGGGCTGCTCGGCTCCGGGCGCACCGAAACCGCCGAATTGTTGTTCGGCGTCGAACATGCCGACAGCGGCAGCGCGACGATCGACGGCCAGCCCGTCACCCTTTCCAGCCCGCGCGCTGCAATCGAGAAGGGTTTCGGCTTCTGCCCCGAGGATCGCAAGACCGATGGCATCGTCGGCGACCTGTCGATCCGGGAAAATATCGCGCTGGCGCTGCAGGCCCGCCGCGGCTGGACCCGGCCTCTGTCGCGCGCCGAGCAGAATGCGCTCGCCGACCGCTACATCAAGGCGCTCGACATCCGCACCACCGACCGCGAAAAGCCGATCCGTCTGCTTTCCGGCGGCAATCAGCAGAAGGCGATCCTTGCCCGCTGGCTGGCGACCAATCCCAAATTTCTCATCCTCGACGAGCCGACCCGCGGCATCGATGTCGGCGCCCATGCCGAGATCATCCGGCTCATCGAACAGCTCTGCGCCGAAGGCATGTCATTGATCGTAATTTCCTCGGAACTTGAAGAGCTTGTCGCCTATAGTTCACGTGTCATCGTGCTTCGCGACAGGCAGCATATCGCCGAATTGACGGGCGAGCGCATCACCGCAGCCGGCATTGTCGATGCCATCGCCGCCGCCGAGCACAAGAAGGAGGATGCATGAAGTCCTCTCGCAATGCGCTGGCCTATCGCCTGGCGCCGCAACTGATCGCGCTCGTTGTCATTCTTCTGTTGAATTTCATAACGTCGCCGCAGTTTTTTAATGTCGTTGTTCAAAACGGTCGCCTGTATGGCAGCCTGATCGATGTGCTCAATCGCGGCGCGCCGGTGGCTTTGTTGGCGATCGGCATGACACTGGTGATTGCCACCAAGGGCATCGACCTTTCCGTCGGCGCGGTCATCGCCATTTGCGGCGCCGTCGCTGCATCGTCGATCGTGTCCGGAAATTCAGTCGCTTACACAATTCTCCTGACACTGACGATCGGGCTTGCCTGCGGCGTCTGGAATGGTTTCCTGGTGGCGATCCTCAACATCCAGCCGATCATCGCCACACTGGTGCTGATGGTCGCCGGCCGCGGCATCGCCCAGCTCATCACCGAAGGCGCGATCCTGACCTTCAACGATGACGGCCTGATCTTCTTCGGCAGCGGCTCGATGGCGCTCCTGCCGATGCCGGTTGTCATCTGGCTGCTCGTCGGCCTGCTCGTCATCCTGCTCGTTCGCCGCACCGCGCTCGGCATGCTGCTCGAGGCCGTCGGCATCAACCGCCGCGCCAGCACGCTCTCCGGCATTCAAACGCCGGTGCTGCTGATGGCGGTCTATATGCTGAGCGGGCTCTGCGCCTCGATCGCGGGCATTATCGTCGCGGCCGACATCAAGGGCGCCGATGCCAACAACGCCGGTCTCTGGCTGGAGCTTGATGCTATCCTCGCCGTCGTCGTCGGCGGCAATTCGCTGCTCGGCGGAAGATTCAGTATTGTCGGGTCGCTGATCGGCGCGATGATCATCCAGGCTGTGAATACCGGCATCCTGTCTTCCGGATTCCCGCCCGAGTTCAACCTGATCATCAAGGCGGTCATCATCATCGTGATCCTCGTCATTCAGTCGCCGGCGGTGCAATCGTTCGCCATCTTCGCCAGCCGCCGGCAGGGCGGAAGGGAGTAGCCGAAATGAACTCCAAATATCTGCCGCTGCTCGCGACCATCGTCATCTTCGTGCTCGCCTATGCCGGCTGCACGCTGCAATATCCGAACATGCTGTCGACGCGCGTCATCGGCAATCTTCTGACGGATAATGCCTTTCTCGGCATTGCCGCCGTCGGCATGACCTTCGTTATCATCTCCGGTGGCATCGATCTGTCGATCGGTTCGATCATCGCCTTCACCGGCGTCTTCCTCGCGGTGATCCTGCAGAACACCTCGATCCATCCGCTGCTTGCGTTCGCGCTGGTGCTTGTCATCACCACCGCCTTCGGCGCCATCATGGGCGCGATCATCCATTACCTCGAAATGCCGGCTTTCATCGTCACGCTCGCCGGCATGTTCCTGGCGCGCGGTATCGCCTTCGTGCTGTCGATCGACAGCATTCCGATCAACCACGACTATTATTCGACGCTGACGAGCCTCTATTGGCGGCTGCCCGGAGGCGGACGGCTGACGCTGATCGGCGCCGTCATGCTTCTGGTCTTTGCCGCCGGCATCTTCATCGCCCACCGTACCCGCTTCGGCACCAACGTCTACGCGCTCGGCGGCGGGCCGCAGACGGCGCGTCTGATGGGCGTGCCGGTCGGCCGCACCACGATTCAGATCTATGCGCTGTCGGGTTTTCTCGCCGGTCTATCCGGAATCGTTTTTTCGCTGTACACATCTGCCGGATATTCTCTTGCTGCAGTCGGCGTCGAACTTGACGCCATCGCTGCAGTGGTCATTGGGGGGACGCTGCTGACCGGAGGAGCGGGCTTCGTGGCGGGAACCTTGATCGGGATTCTGATCCAGGGGCTCATTCAGACCTACATCACCTTCGACGGCACGCTGTCGAGCTGGTGGACGAAGATTCTGATCGGCCTGCTGCTGTTTGCATTCATTTTGATGCAGAAGGCGATCCTGTTCCTTTCCAGCCTGAACAAGAGGTATGCCTGAGGGGGGCGGCTCGCTTGCGCAACAAATTCATCGAGACACGCAAGACGGGGCGCCGAACCCGGACGAGCCATGCACAGGTGGTCGACGAGCTCGGCAAGGCGATCGTCGCCGGCACCTATCCGGTCGGTTCGATCCTGCCGGGCGATACGGAACTGGCGCAGCGCTTCAAGGTATCGCGCACAGTCTTGCGTGAAACGATGAAGACGCTCGCCGCCAAGGGCATGGTCGTCGCCAAGGCGCGGGTCGGCACGCGGGTGACCGAGAAGAACCTCTGGAACATGTTCGACAGCGAAATCATCGCCTGGCACTTCGACAATGGTGTGACGGAAGAATTCCTGCTGCAGCTTTACGATATCCGCCTTGCCGTCGAACCCTTCGCCGCCGGTCTGGTCGCCGAGCGCGCCAGCGCCGAAGAGATCGTGACGCTTCGCGAACTGGCGCAGGAAATGGCGGCGAGCGGGCATACGGCCGACAGCCTGGCGCTCGCCGACCTGCGCTTTCACCTGGCGATCGCCGAAGCCTCGCACAATCCCTTCATGCGCACCCTCGGCAGCCTCATCGAAGCGGCTCTGGTCGGCATGTTCCGCATCAGCACGCCGCCCTCCGAAAACGGGTTCGCCAATATCGCCGATACCCATATGCGCATCGTCGATGCCATCGTTTCCGGCGACAGCGCCGCGGCGCGGCGTGCGATGGAAGTCGTCATCGTCGACGGCCGTGATCACGTGCACGAAGCTTTCGCGGCCCACGGCTCTCCTGTCGTCCTGGGACCGATTTCGCCCGCAATCTAGTCCTGAAATCGATTTCCGATTTCAGGAATTATGCAGTATGAGGCAGAAAAGCCGCCTCATCGCGCGGATTCGCGGAGCAGATCATGGAACGTACTTGTCTTGCCGTCATCCTTGCCGCCGGTGACAGCACGCGGATGAAATCCTCAAAATCGAAAGTGCTGCATCCGGTCGCCGGCCGTCCGATGATCGCCCATGTCGTCGAGGCGGTCTCCTCCGCCGGCATCTCCTCCGTCGCCCTCGTCGTCGGCCGCAACGCCGAGGAGGTGGCAAAGGCCGCAAGCATCGACGGCGTCGGGATCGAAGCCTATCTGCAGCAGCAGCGCCTCGGCACCGGCCATGCGGTGCTGGCAGCGCGCGAGGCCATCGCCAAGGGCTATGACGATATCCTCGTTACCTATGGTGACGTGCCGCTGCAGACCGAGGGGCCGCTCAAGGCCGCCCGTCAGGGACTCGCGGAAGGCAGCGACGTGGTCGTCATCGGTTTCCATACCGACAGACCGACCGGCTATGGCCGCCTGCTCGTCAAGGACGGCGAACTCATCGCGATCCGGGAGGAGAAGGACGCCACCGACGCCGAACGCACTGTGACATGGTGCAACAGCGGACTAATGGCGATCAACGGCCGCAAGGCACTCGACCTGCTCTCGCGCATCGGCAATGCCAATGCCAAGGGCGAATTCTATCTGACCGATCTCGTCGAGATCGCCCGTTCGCTCGGCGGCCGCGTCACCGCCGTCGACGCGCCTGAAATCGAGATGACCGGCTGCAACAACCGTGCCGAACTCGCCGTCATCGAACGCTTCTGGCAGGAACGTCGCCGGCGCGAAATGATGCTGTCAGGCGTTACGATGATTGCGCCGGAAACGGTGTTCCTCTCCTACGACACTGTCATCGGCCAGGATGCGCTGATCGAGCCGAACGTCGTCTTCGGCCCCGGCGCGGTGATCAACAGCGGCGCCATCATTCATGCCTTCTCGCATATCGAAGGCGCGCATGTCAGTGAAGGCGCGACCGTCGGCCCCTTTGCGCGGCTGCGGCCGGGTGCCGATCTCGCCATGGGATCGAAGGTCGGCAATTTCTGCGAGGTCAAGAACGGCCGGATCGGCGAGGGCGCCAAGGTCAACCATCTCACTTATATCGGCGATGCGGTTGTCGGCGCCGGCAGCAACATCGGCGCCGGTACGATCACCTGCAATTATGACGGGGTCAACAAGAGCGAGACGGTGATCGGCGAAAACGCCTTCATCGGCTCCAATTCCTCGCTGGTCGCGCCGGTGACGATCGGCGACGGCGCCTATATCGCCTCCGGTAGCGTCATCACCGTCAACGTCCCAGCCGATGCGCTGGCGCTCGGACGCGCTCGTCAGGAAATCAAGCCCGGCCGCGCGACGCTGTTGCGCGAGCGCGCGCTCGCCATCAAGGCGGCCAAGAAGGCGAAGGCTTGAGCAGCTTTGCGTAACCGGCGGAAATTGAAAGTGACCGTCGAGGCCATTGAGAAATAAGCGGAAACCGTTAGGAGTGGCCTCATTATCAGAGGCTTATGGGGATATTGCATGTGCGGTATTGTGGGGATCGTCGGAACTCAGCCTGTTGCCGGGCGCCTGGTCGATGCGCTGAAGCGTTTGGAATATCGCGGTTATGATTCTGCCGGTGTCGCCACCATCCACGAGGGGGTGATGGATCGCCGCCGCGCCGAGGGCAAGCTCTTCAACCTGGAAAAGCGCCTCGACGTCGAACCGCTGCCCGGCACGGTCGGTATTGCCCATACGCGCTGGGCAACCCACGGCGTGCCGAACGAGACAAATGCCCATCCGCATTTCGTCGAAGGCGTCGCCGTCGTTCATAACGGCATCATCGAGAATTTCTCCGAGCTTCGCGACGAATTGAGCGAAGCGGGCGCGGTCTTTGTAACCCAGACCGATACCGAGGTCGTCGCGCAACTGATGGCGAAATATCTGCGCGAAGGCCTGGAGCCGCGCGCTGCCATGCTGAAGATGCTGAACCGGGTAACCGGTGCCTATGCGCTGGCCGTGATGCTCAAAGCCGATCCCGGCACGATCATGGCCGCCCGTTCCGGCCCGCCGCTTGCCGTCGGCTATGGCCGCGGCGAGATGTTCCTCGGCTCGGACGCGATCGCGCTTTCGCCCTTCACCAACGAGATCACCTATCTGGCCGATGGCGATTGCGCCGTTATCACGCGGGAAGGCGTCGCCGTGCTCGATTTTGCCGGAAAGCCGGTCAAACGCGCCCGCCAGATCTCGCAGGCGACCGCCTATGTCGTCGACAAGGGCAATCACCGCCATTTCATGGAAAAGGAAATCTACGAGCAGCCGGAGGTGATCTCACACGCGCTCAGCCATTACGTGGATTTTGCCGAGAACACGATCGGCGCCAATGCCGCCGTAATCGATTTCAAGGCGGCGAGCGGCTTGGCGATCTCGGCCTGCGGCACCGCCTATCTCGCCGGCCTTGTCGGCAAATACTGGTTCGAGCGTTATGCCCGACTGCCCGTTGAGATCGACGTCGCCTCCGAATTCCGCTACCGCGAAATGCCGCTCTCGCCATCGCAGGCCGCACTCTTCATCTCCCAGTCCGGCGAAACCGCCGATACGCTGGCATCGCTGCGTTATTGCCGCGACAACGGGTTGAAGATCGGCGCCGTCGTCAATGTCCGCGAATCGACGATCGCCCGCGAATCTGACGCCGTCTTCCCGATCATGGCCGGGCCCGAGATCGGCGTCGCCTCGACCAAGGCCTTCACCTGCCAGCTTGCCGTGCTGGCGTCGCTGGCGATCGGCGCCGGCAAGGCGCGCGGCACGGTGAGCGCCGAGGAGGAGAGGGCGCTGGTGCGCCATCTCGCCGAGATGCCGCGCATCATGAGCCGGGTGCTGAACCTGATCCAGCCGCAGATGGAAAGCCTGTCGCGCGAACTGTCGAAATGCAGGGATGTGCTCTACCTCGGCCGCGGCACCAGCTTCCCGCTCGCCATGGAGGGCGCGCTGAAGCTCAAGGAAATTTCCTATATCCACGCCGAAGGCTATGCTGCCGGCGAACTGAAGCACGGGCCGATCGCGCTGATCGATGAGAACATGCCTGTCATCGTCATCGCCCCCTACGACCGCTTCTTCGAAAAGACGGTCTCGAACATGCAGGAGGTCGCAGCCCGCGGCGGCCGCATCATCTTTATCACCGACGAGGCGGGTGCGGCGGCCTCAAAACTGCCGACCATGGCGACGATCATCCTGCCTGTCGTCGACGAAATCATCGCGCCGATGATCTTCTCGCTGCCGATCCAGCTGCTCGCCTATCACACCGCCGTGTTCATGGGCACCGACGTCGATCAGCCCCGCAATCTGGCAAAATCCGTGACTGTGGAATAAGCCGGCAAGGTCGGATCTTGGCGCCGAAACATATTGTGCGGCGCCTGGAATTCTGGCAATTTTACCATATGGACGAGGGGGAAGGGCCGGAGTTCCGGCCCGTCCAGGACTGAGATGGAGTTCATCAGTAGAGATGACCGACAATGCCCCCAGAATGCCTGTCGCGACCCGGTTGCGGAACAATTTTCTAGCAGGGCTGATCATCTGCGCGCCGATCGCCATCACCATCTGGTTGACCTGGACCTTCATCCATTGGTCGGACAGCTGGGTCAGGCCCTATATTCCGGCGCGCTGGAACCCGGAAAGCTATCTCAACTTCGCCATTCCCGGCTTCGGCTTGCTGATTGCCGTCGTGCTGATCACCGTCGTCGGCTTTCTCGGCAAGAACCTGATTGGCCAGAGCATCGTCCGGTTCGGCGAATCGATCGTCCATCGCATGCCGTTGGTGCGCACGATCTACAGAAGCGTGAAGCAGATTTTCGAAACGGTGCTGAAAGAACAGTCGAACTCCTTCAAGAAGGTCGGCCTCATCGAGTATCCGGGTCCCGGCCTTTGGGCGCTGGTCTTCGTCGCCACCGACGCCAAGGGCGAGATTGCCTCGAAGTTTAACGCCATGGGTCAGGATATGGTGGCCGTCTTCCTGCCGCCGACGCCGGTGCCGACGGCCGGTTTCCTCATTTTCGTGCCGCGCGAAAAGATCGTCATGCTCGATATGAGCCCGGAAGACGCCGCCAAGTACCTGATATCAGGCGGCCTCGTGGCTCCCGAGCATAGACCGTCCGAGCCGAAGCAGAAGCATTTGCCGCGGCCGAAGCCGGTGGCGGTTTCGAAAGCCGATTAACCGGCCCTCAGGAATCGGATCGCCTCGTCGCGCCGGAACAGATAGAGCAGGGTGCGGATCGCCTGTCCTCTTTCGCTGGTTAGTTCCGGATCGCGCTCGATCAGATAGGCCGCATCCTTGCGGGCGATCTCGAGCAGGTCGGCATGCGCCTCGAGGCTGGCAATGCGGAAGCCCGGCGTGCCGGATTGGCGGGTGCCGAGCAATTCGCCTTCGCCGCGCAGTTTCAAGTCTTCCTCGGCAATACGGAAACCATCCTCCGTCTCGCGCATGATCGACAGCCTGGCATGGCCGGTTTCGCCGAGCGGTCCCTTATAGAGCAGGATGCAGGTCGAGGCCTCGTCGCCGCGCCCGACACGGCCGCGCAGCTGATGCAGCTGCGCCAGGCCGAAACGCTCTGCATGTTCGATCACCATGATCGTCGCATCCGGCACGTCGACGCCGACCTCGACGACGGTGGTGGCGACGAGAAGACGGGTCTCGCCATTCTTGAAGGCCATCATCGCCGCATCCTTCTCCGCGCCGCTCATACGGCCATGGATGAGGCCGATATCGGGGCCGAGCGAGGAGACGAGCGTCGCATGCCGCTCCTCTGCCGACATCAGGTCGAGCTCTTCGGATTCTTCGACCAGCGGGCAAATCCAATAGGCCTTCTTACCTTCAGCGATCGCGCTCCGCAGCCGTCCGACGATTTCGCCGGTCCGCTCCATCGGCACGGTGATCGTCTGGATCGGCTTGCGGCCGGCGGGCTTCTCGGTGAGTTTGGAAACATCCATGTCGCCGAAGGCGGCGAGAACCAGAGTGCGCGGGATCGGCGTCGCCGTCATCACAAGCATATGCGGCGAGATGCCCTTTGCCGTCAGCCGCAGGCGCTGGTGAACGCCGAAACGGTGCTGCTCGTCGACGACGGCGAGCATCAGGTTTGCGTAACTGACGCTCTCCTGAAACAGCGCATGTGTGCCGATGATGATCTGCGCCGCGCCGGAGGCGATGCGCTCCAGGATTTCCTCCCGTTCGCGTCCCTTGGTGCGCCCGGTCAGCACCTCGATGTCGAGTCCGGCAGAGGCGGCGAATTTCGAGATGGTCGCGTGGTGCTGCCGCGCCAGGATTTCCGTCGGCGCCATCAGCACCGCCTGGCCGCCGCTCTCGATCACCGCCGCCATCGCCATCAGCCCCACCAGCGTCTTGCCGGAGCCGACATCGCCCTGCAACAGCCGCAGCATGCGCTCGTGACCGGCCATGTCGTTCAGAATCTCGGCGATCGCATCGTTCTGGCTTGACGTGAGCGAGAAGGGCAACGCCTTCACGATCTTGCTGCTGACCGCACCGGTCGCATGCACCGGCTGGCCCGCCACTTTGCGCAGCCTCTGGCGCACCAGGCTGAGCGACAGCTGGCCGGCCAGAAATTCATCATAGGCGAGCCGCCTTCGGGCAGGGGCCTGCGGATCGACATCCAATGGATCGCGCGGTTCGTGCAGCATATGGAAACTGTCACGGATCGTCGGCAGGCCCTGCTTCTGCGTCAGCGTCAGGTCGATCCATTCCGGCATCTCCGGAAAGCGCGGCAGGGCGGTGTCGATGATCTTTCGCAGCGTTTTCGGCGAAAGCCCGGCCGTCAGCGGATAGATCGGCTCGACGAGCGGCAGGCTCTCCGTCTCCTCCGCTTTGACGATATAGTCGGGATGCACCATCGAGGCGCGGCCGTTGAACCAGTCAATCTTGCCGCTGACCGTCACCTCCGCATCGATGGGTAGCTGCTTTTCCAGCCATGCCGCCTGGCCGCGGAAGAAGACCAGCGTCAACTCGCCGGTCTCGTCATGCAGGAAAACGCGGTAGGGAACATTGCTTTTGCCCCGCGGTGGCACCTGGTGTCGGTCGACGCGCGCGGTGATCGTGACGATCGCACCCTGTGGCGCGCGGGCGATCCCCGGCTGGTTGCGCCGGTCGATCAGCGAGAACGGCGCATGGAACAGAAGATCGATGACCCGGCAATCCTCCACCGTCTCGCGCCCGAGCAGCTTAACCAGCAGTTCGGCGATCTTCGGGCCGACGCCCGGAAGGCCCGAAACGGGAGAAAACAGAGGATCGAGAATGGCGGGGCGCATGCGGCCAAAATGCGATGAACAATGCGGCCTTGGCAAGGCTGACAAGCCGCTTTCGAGGGTCTATAGAGGCGCATCAACAGGAAGGTAATGCCATGACAGGTGTCACGCTCACGAGTGCCGGTCTCGACCCGCGCCGCCGCCGAATCCTCTTCCGCTGCTGGCACCGCGGCATCCGCGAAATGGATCTGGTCTTCGGCCAGTTCGCCGAAGCCGAGATCGCGACGCTTTCGGAAGCCGAACTCGACGAGCTCGAGACGATCATGGCCGAAGAGGACAATGATCTCGTCCGCTGGATCATGGGAACATGGCCGGTGCCTGAGCGTTTCCAGACACCGATGTTTGCCCGCCTCGCCGCCTATACGCCCGATTTCGACAAGCCCCTCAGGACGCCGGAATGATCCCTGGTTTCGATGCGAAGAAGCTCGCGGCCATTGCCGAGCCGCTGACGATCGGCAATGTGCCTACTGGTCTCGAACCGCTGCTGCTCGCCGAGCTTGCCCGAGCGGGAGAACCCGTCGCCTATGTCATGTCGGACGGCCATCGTATGGCCGATCTGGAACAGATGCTCGGCTTCGTCGCCCCCGACATCCCGGTTCTCACCCTACCGGCCTGGGACTGTCTGCCCTATGACCGCGTTTCGCCGAGCGCCGATACCTCGGCCCGCCGGCTCGCCGCGTTGGGCGGCCTCATCGCGCATCGCAAGAAGCCGCATGCCGCGATCGTGCTCGTCACCGCCAACGCCATGCTGCAGAAGGTGGCGCCGCAGGATGTCATCGAAAGTCTGAGTTTTTCGGCCCGTCCCGGCAATCAGCTGCGCATGGACGATCTTGCCGGGCGCCTGGAGCGCAATGGCTTCGATCGCGTCGCAACGGTTCGTGAAGTGGGCGAATACGCAGTACGCGGCGGCATTCTCGACGTCTTCGTGCCGGGTTCGGAAGAGCCGGTGCGCCTCGATTTCTTCGGCGATACGCTGGAGAGTATCCGCAGCTTCGATCCGGCGAGCCAGCGCACGACGGGCCAGGTGCGTTCCCTCGATCTGAACCCGATGAGCGAGGTGACGCTGACCCCGGATACGATCAGCCGCTTCCGCAAGAACTATCTCTCCGCTTTCGGCGCGACAACGCGTGACGATGCGCTTTATCTCGCCGTCTCCGAAGGCCGCCGCTATCCCGGCATGGAGCATTGGCTGCCGCTCTTCTACGAGAAGCTCGATACCGTCTTCGATTACCTCAGCGGCTTCCGCATCGTTACCGACCATACGGTGCGCGAGGCGGCGGAGGAACGTTCCAAGCTCGTCCTCGATTATTTCGACGCCCGCCTGAATTCCGGCCAACCGGCCAAGGGCCAGATGGCCCAGGGCACGCCTTACAAGCCGGTGACGCCGGGCCAGCTCTATCTCGACAGCAAGCTTTTTGCCAAAACGCTCGACGCGCTCGGCGCGATCCGCATCACCCCGTTCAACGAGCATGAGGGCGAGGCGAGGCGGGTAATCAATGTCGAAGCCCGCCAAGGTCAGCGCTGGGCTCGCGCCAATGCCGAAGGCGGCGGTGATGCCGAACGCATCAACATCTTCGACGTCGTCGTCAAGCATATAGCCGACCGCCGCGCCGCCGGCGCGAAGGTGCTCGTCACCGCCTGGACCGAGGGCTCGCTGGAACGCCTGCTGCAGGTGCTGAACGAACACGGGCTGGAAAAGGTCAAGCCGGTCGAGGCGCTGAAGGATCTCGGCTCGCTGGCGAAAGGCGAGGCCGCTGCTGCGGTGCTCAATCTCGAATCCGGCTTCGAGGCGGGCGAGCTCGTCGTCATCGGCGAGCAGGATATTCTCGGCGACCGCATGGTTCGCCGCTCCAAGCGCCGCAAGCGCGCCGCCGATTTCATCGCCGAGGTTGCCGGCCTCGACGAAGGTTCGATCGTCGTCCACGCCGAACATGGCATCGGCCGATTCATCGGCCTCCGGACGATCGAAGCGGCGGGCGCCCCGCATGCCTGCCTCGAACTGCAATATGCCGACGAGGCCAAGCTCTTCCTGCCGGTTGAAAACATCGATCTTCTCTCGCGCTACGGCGGCGAGGGCACTGATGCCCAGCTCGACAAGCTCGGCGGCGGCGCCTGGCAGATGCGCAAGGCCAAGCTCAAACGGCGCCTGCTCGACATGGCCGATGCGCTGATCCGCATCGCCGCCGAGCGCCTGACGCGTCATGCGCCTGTTCTGACGGCGCCGGATGGCCTGTATGACGAGTTTGCCGCCCGCTTCCCCTATGACGAGACCGAAGACCAGGACAACGCCATCGACGCCGTGCGCTCTGATCTCGGCGCCGGCCGGCCGATGGACCGCCTCGTCTGCGGCGATGTCGGTTTCGGCAAGACCGAAGTGGCCCTGCGCGCTGCCTTCGTCGCGGCGATGAACGGCGTCCAGGTCGCCGTCGTCGTACCGACGACGTTGCTCGCCCGCCAGCATTTCAAAACCTTTTCCGAGCGTTTTCGCGGCCTGCCGGTACGCGTTCAGCAGGCATCGCGCCTCGTTGGCTCGAAAGAACTGGCGCTGACCAAGAAGGAAGTCGCGGAAGGCAAGACCGATATCGTCGTCGGCACCCATGCGCTGCTTGGCGCCGGCATCAAATTCGCTAATCTCGGCCTGCTCGTCATCGACGAGGAACAGCATTTCGGCGTCAAGCACAAGGAGCGGCTGAAGGAGCTGAAGAGCGACGTGCATGTGCTGACGTTGTCGGCAACGCCGATCCCGCGCACACTGCAACTTGCCATGACCGGGGTGCGCGAACTGTCGCTCATCACCACGCCGCCTGTCGACCGCATGGCGGTGCGCACCTTCATCTCGCCGTTCGACAGCCTGGTCATTCGCGAGACATTGATGCGCGAGCACTATCGCGGCGGCCAGAGCTTCTATGTCTGCCCGAGGCTTGCCGATCTCGCGGATGTGCACGCCTTCCTGCAGTCCGACGTGCCGGAGCTGAAGGTCGCCGTCGCCCATGGCCAGATGCCGGCCGGCGAACTCGAAGACATCATGAACGCCTTCTATGAAGGCCGCTATGACGTGCTGTTGTCGACCACCATCGTCGAATCCGGCCTCGACGTCCCCACGGCCAATACGCTGATCGTCCACCGCGCCGATATGTTCGGCCTCGCGCAACTCTATCAGCTGCGCGGCCGTGTCGGCCGTTCGAAGGTGCGCGCTTTCGCGCTCTTCACCCTGCCGGTCAACAAGGTGCTGACGGCGACGGCCGAGCGCCGGCTGAAGGTGCTGCAGTCGCTCGATACGCTCGGTGCCGGCTTTCAACTCGCAAGCCACGACCTCGATATTCGCGGCGCAGGCAACCTGCTCGGCGAGGAGCAGTCAGGCCACATCAAGGAGGTCGGCTTCGAACTCTATCAGCAGATGCTGGAAGAGGCGGTCGCCGAGGTCAAGGGTGTCGACGAAATCCACGATACCGGCTGGTCGCCGCAAATTTCGGTCGGCACCACGGTGATGATCCCCGAGAACTACGTGCCGGACCTGCATCTGCGCATGGCGCTCTACCGCCGACTCGGCGAAATCACCGACCTCAAGGAGATCGATGGCTTCGGCGCCGAGATGATCGACCGCTTCGGGCCGATGCCGATCGAAGTCCAGCATCTCCTGAAGATCGTCTACATCAAGTCGCTCTGCCGCACCGCCAATGTCGAAAAGCTCGATGCCGGCCCGAAGGGCGTGGTCGTGCAGTTCCGCAACAAGGAATTCCCGAACCCGGCAAATCTCGTCGGCTATATCGGCAAGCAGGGTACGATGGCGAAGATTCGTCCCGATCACAGCCTGTTCTTGACCCGCGACCTGCCGACGCCTGAGAAGCGCTTGCAGGGCGCGGCAGTCATCATGACGCAACTGGCCGAGATGGCCAAGTAATAGAGGGAGACGGCTATGGCGACATACGGCGCGAGAATCGCCTGGCAGCGCAACGACGAGATCTTCACCGACAACCGCTACAGCCGCGTCCATCGCTGGACCTTCGACGGCGGCATCGAGGTGAGGGCCTCCTCATCCTCGCATGTGGTTCCGTTGCCCTATTCCGCCGAGGATGCGGTCGATCCGGAGGAGGCTTTCGTCGCCTCGCTTTCGAGCTGTCACATGCTCTGGTTCTTGTCGATTGCCGCCAAACAGGGCTTTTGCGTCGACAGCTACACCGATACCGCCGAGGGTGTGATGGAGAAGAATGCCGAAGGCCGTCTCGCCATGACTGTCGTGACGCTGAGGCCACGTGTCGTCTTCAGCGGCGAAAAGCAGCCTTCGCTCAGCGAGTTGGAAGCCCTGCATCATCGCGCCCATGACGAATGTTTCATCGCCAATTCGGTGAAGACTGAGGTGCGTTGCATTCCGGTTCTGGGCTGAACGGCGCCAAACCGGAAGCCCCGGAGTTTTACCCTGGCGCGGCTCTTCGATCTCGATCCGCACAGCCGGCCTCAGTTGAGGCCCGATCGCGCCTCCGCCTTCGCCTTGGCAATATCGCGCAGCGCATTTGCCAGCACATCGGGTGTCTGGGCGCCGCTGACGGCATATTGCTGGTCGAAGATGAAGAAGGGCACGCCGTTGACGCCCATTTCCTGTGCCGCGGTGATTTCGGCGACGATAAGGTTGCTGTCGGCATCGGAGGCGAGCAGCGAGGCGATGACCGAGCGGTCGAGGCCGGCTTTCTCGGCGATATCGAGCAGCACCGCGTGGTCGCCGACATTGCGGCCTTCCTCGAAATTCGCCTTGAACAGCGCCGTAACCACCTTGTCCTGCTTCTCGCGGCCCTCGATCATCGCCCAGTGGATCAGCCGGTGGGCGTCGAGCGTGTTCGGGCCGATGTTGATCGCCTCGAAATCGAAGGCGATGCCGACCTCGCGGCCGTAGTCGGTGAGCATCTTGTGCGCCTGCGCCACGCGCTCCTCGCCGCCGAGCTTCTGAGCGAGCGCCTTCTTCTGGTCGACGCCTTCCTTGGGATAGTCGGGATTGAGCCGGTACGGCCGCCAGTTGATGTCGACGCCGATCTCGTCCTGCACTTCGGCGATGGCGAGCTCCAGCCGCGCCTTGCCGAGATAGCACCAGGGGCAGACGACATCCGAGACGACGTCGATGGTGATGCGCTCCATGATGATGTTCCTTCTGTGTGTCTCCGGACGAGACATAGGGCCAAAGTGTTGCGGCCGCTTCTATTGGGCGCTTGTATCCCACCAGACCGGCAGCTGGTAACCGTAAAGCGGTACCGTGTCGGGATGGCCGATGCGCTTGCTGCGGGCAACCCATTGCTGGTCCATATGATAGAGCGGCAGCACGTAATGACTGGATAGTAGCAACCGGTCGTAAGAGCGCACCGCGGCAGTGAAATCCTCGTTCGAGCGTGCTCGCAATACGTGATCGATCAGCGTGTCGAGATCGGGATCATTGGCGCCGGCAAAGCTATCCTTGCCCTCCTGAGTGCGCGCTGCCGAAGACCAGCGGCCGAGTTGTTCGGTTCCGGGCGACAGCGACGAAGTATAGGACTTGATGATCATGTCATAATCGAAGCTGTTCGTCCGGCTCTGATACTGCGAATCATCGACTGTGCGAATCGAAGCAGCAATGCCGATCGTCTGCAGCGAACGCTGATAGGCGACGGCAAGCTTCTCCTGGTCGGCATTCTGCGTCATTATCTCGAAGGCGAGCTGGCGGCCGGAGGCGTCGACCATCTTGCCGCCCTGGATCGTATAGCCGCCCTGTTTCAATAATCCGACCGCCTGCTTCAGCACGTTGCGGTCACGGCCGGAGCCGTCGGTAACCGGCAGCTTATAGGTGCCGTCGAGAATTTCGGGTGCGATTTTGTCCTTGATCGGCCCGAGCAGCGCAAGCTCGGCCGCATTGGCGGGGACGCCGAAGCTCGAGAGTTCCGAGTTCTGCCAGAAGCTCTGCGTGCGCTTATAGGCGCCGGAATAGAGATTCCTGTTCGCCCATTCGAAATCGAACACCAGCGACAAGCCTTCGCGCACCCTCGGATCGGTAAAGATCGGCCGGCGAGTATTGAAGACGAAGCCGAGCATGCCGCTTGGCAGTTTCGGCGTGAACACATCCTTGATGACGGTCCCGGAGGTGGCGGCGGGGAAATTGTAGGCATTGGCCCAATGGCCGGGATTACCGTCAGGATAGAGGTCGATATCGCCCTTCTTGAAGGCTTCGAACAGCGTTGTGTCCTGCAGGAAATACTGAACCGTGATCTGATCGTAATTGTCAGTGCCGACCTTCGCGGGAATGTCCTTACCCCAGTAATTTGGATCTCGCTCATAGGTGATGCTCTCGCCGGGTTTCACCGTCTTCACCTTGTAGGGACCGGAACCGACCGGCGGCGTCAGCGAGGTGCGGTCGAAGGTTTCCGGATCGACCAAATGTTTCGGCAGCACCGGAAAAAGACCAAAAATCAGCGGCGTCTCGCGGTCAGCCTTCTCATTGAAAGTGAAGCGCACGCTGCGTTCGCCAACCTTCTCCATCTTAGCGACGACTTTTAAGCGTTCGGAATAGGGCACGCGTCCCTTGTCACGCATCAGCTCGAAGGTGAATATGACGTCCTCCGGCGTCACCGGCTGACCGTCGGACCATTTCGCCTTCGGATTGAGGTTGAACTGGATGAAGCTCCTGTCGTCGTCCCATTCGACCGTTTCGGCAAGCAGGCCGTAAAGTGTGAATGGCTCGTCACGGGAGCGCTGCATCAGCGATTCGTAGACGAGGTTTCCATATTCCGGATCCCACATGCCGCGCGCCGTCGTGCGCATGCTCTTCAGGATGAACGGATTGAGGTTGTCGAAGGTACCGACGACGCCATAGGTGATCTTGCCGCCTTTTTTCACGTCGGGATTGACGTAGGGAAGGTGCTTATAGTCAGGCGGCAAGGCCGGCTCGCCATGCATCGCGATGCCGTGCAGCGGCTCTGCGGCGACGGCGCTGCATAGCAAGGAGAGGACGACGGTGACGATGATCCGGAGCATTCGGCAATCCTTGATCCGCGAAAAATAAGTGCATGATTCATCGCGAGATTAGCATGGGGTCGACCGATTCCAACACGCAGGCGCGATTTCTTTGGCCTGTCGATGAAATTGCCAAAGAAAAGCTGGATATCTTGAACGCTGCGATGTAACAGGTGAACCCGAAGTTTCGGGGTCATGCATTTGCCTTATTTTTCCATGAGGTGGAGTGCCGAACGACCCGATGGTTGGGGTGGCACGTCGCTGCTCCGAACGGATATCAGGAGACGGAATTCGTTATGATGTTCAAGTCTGAAAAGAAAATGCGGGCAGCACTGTCCGTTCTGGCAGTGATGTTCGGCGCCGCTTCGGCTCCGGTCTCCTCCTTCGCCCAGGATGCGGCGGCACAGGGCCCAGCCCAGGGCGTCGGCTCGCCCAAGCTCGGCTGGTACAAGACCTGCAGCAAGCAGGAAGATAACGACGTTTGCGTCGTCCAGAACCTGATCCTCGCCAATGGCGGCCAGCTCGTCACGGCCGTCGGCCTTATCTCGGTTACCGGCAAGATCAACCGCAAGCTCCTGCAGGTTTCGGTCCAGAGCGCGCGTCTCATCCCGCCTGGCATCAGCATGCAGATCGACGGCGGCAAGGGGCAGAAGCTCGATTATGTCATCTGCCTGCCGGACAAGTGCACGGCTGAAGTTCCGTTGACCGACGCGATGATCGCCAGCCTCAAGAAGGGCAGCGACGTGGTCTTCACCTCGATCAACTTCCGCCGCGCTCCGAACCCGATCAAGATCTCGCTCGAAGGCTTCACCGGCGCTTATGACGGCGAACCGGTTTCCGAATCCAAGCTCGCCGACACCCAGCGTAGCCTGCAGGAAAGCATGCAGAAGAAGGCCGAGGAAACTCGCAAGAAACTGGAAGACGCCCAGAAGGCAGCCAAGGCGCAGTGATCCTGCCGCCATTTTGAATAGAAACCCGGCTTCAGGCCGGGTTTTTTTATTGGTAAGCCTCTATCTCCTCGGCCTTGAGCCATGGCTGTCTGGTTCGCACCGGCGATTTGCCCCTCACCCTAACCTCCCCGTTCTGACGGCGAGAGGGGACGTGCCCTGCGAGGCGTTGAGGGGGACCGAGAGCTTGCGGCATGTCCCGTCTACCCGCGATCGGGAGAAGGTGGCGGCAGCCGGATGGGGGGCCTTGCCAGCCAAAGCAAAAGAGAAATTGGCGGGAATTGTCAGCAGTTTAACCTGGCAACTGGATTTCGCGTCAAAAGAAAAGGCCTCGCTGGGAGAGGCGAGGCCTTGATTGACCGATCCGCACGTCTGATCTAGTGAGCGAAGCTCATCTTGGGCTTGAACTGCCCCGACGGCGCCTGATCGAAGATCTGGTAAATCTGCGGGTTGCGAAGCGGCGTGCCGCTTTCGTCGTTCACCAGGTTCTGCTCGGAGACATAAGCGACATATTCGCTTTCCTCGTTTTCGGCGAGCAGGTGGTAGAAGGGCTGGTCCTTGCTCGGCCGCACCTCGGCCGGAATGGAATTCCACCATTCCTCCGTATTCGCGAATTCCGGATCAACGTCGAAGATGACGCCGCGAAACGGAAAAACCTTGTGCCGGACCACTTCGCCGATACTGAACTTTGCTATTCTTTCTTTCATGGTACGACTTCCTTTCATCACCAAATTTGGTGATTGGTGCGGTGCAAATCAAGATTTTTGCACCAGCGCGTCACATGAACGTCATATCCTCCTTCTGCCGTTCATGACCGGGGAGGTGAAAGTCCCGGCGGACCGGGACTTTCCGTGTTACGGCCGATCAGGCCGAATAATACATGTCGTATTCGACCGGATGCGGCGTCATTTCGAAACGCATTACTTCTGCCATTTTCAGCTCGATGAAGGCATCGATCTGGTCATCGTCGAAGACGCCGCCTGCTGTCAGGAACTTGCGGTCCTTGTCGAGGCTTTCGAGCGCTTCGCGCAGGCTGCCGCAGACGGTCGGGATTTTCTTCAGTTCCTTCGGCGGCAGGTCGTAGAGATCCTTGTCCATGGCCTTGCCGGGATGGATCTTGTTCTTGATGCCGTCGAGGCCGGCCATCAGCATGGCGGCGAAGGCGAGATAGGGGTTGGCGGTCGGATCCGGGAAGCGGACTTCGACGCGCTTGGCCTTCGGGTTGGAGCCGAACGGAATGCGGCAGGAGGCCGAACGGTTGCGCGCAGAATAGGCGAGCAGGACAGGCGCTTCATAACCCGGGACGAGACGCTTGTAGGAGTTCGTCGACGGATTGGTGAAGGCATTGATCGCCTTGGCGTGCTTGATGATGCCGCCGATGTAGAACAGGCAGGTCTCGGAGAGGCCGGCATATTCGTCGCCGGCGAAAGTCGGCTTGCCGCCCTTCCAGATCGACTGGTGCACGTGCATGCCCGAGCCGTTGTCGCCGAAGATCGGCTTCGGCATGAAGGTCGCGGTCTTGCCGTAAGCGTTGGCCACCTGATGCACGACATATTTGTAGATCTGCATCTTGTCTGCGTTGCGCACCAGCGTATCGAACTTGATGCCGAGTTCGTGCTGGGCGGCGGCGACTTCATGGTGGTGCTTTTCGACGACAACGCCCATCTCGGAGAGCACCGTCAGCATTTCCGAACGCATGTCCTGGGCGCTGTCAACAGGCGGAACCGGGAAATAGCCGCCCTTGACGCGCGGGCGGTGACCGAGGTTGCCGGTTTCGTAATCGGTGTCGTCGTTCGACGGCAGTTCGGTCGAATCGAGCTTGAAGCCGGTATTATAGGGATCGGCCTTGTACTTGACGTCGTCGAAGACGAAGAACTCGGCTTCCGGGCCGACAAAGATCGTGTCGCCGATGCCTGATGCCTTGAGATAGGCTTCGGCCTTCTTGGCAGTGCCGCGCGGATCGCGGTTATAGGCTTCGCCGGAGACAGGATCGAGAATGTCGCAGACGATGACCATGGTCGACTGAGCGAAGAACGGGTCCATATGCACCGTTTCGGTGTCGGGCATCAGCACCATGTCGGACTCGTTGATGGCCTTCCAGCCACCGATCGAAGAGCCGTCGAACATCACGCCGTCAGCGAACATGTCCTCGTCGACGCTGGCAACGTCCATTGTGACATGCTGCAGCTTGCCCTTCGGGTCGGTGAAGCGCAGATCGACGAACTTGACGTCGTTTTCCTGGATCTGCTTCAGAATTTCGCTTGCGGTCGCCATTAAATACCTTCCTCCAATTTGTGATAACAATAGGTGGGCGCGATGACGCTATCGGACTTTGCGCGCTTGGCAAAGTGGTCAGATGGCATCGATGCCGGTCTCGCCGGTACGGATGCGGATAACCTCTTCGACATTGGATACGAAGATTTTGCCGTCGCCGATGCGACCGGTTTGAGCCGCCTTGCGGATCGCGTCGATGACCGCCTCGGCGTTCTCGTCGGCCAGCACCACCTCAACTTTCACCTTCGGCAGGAAGTCGACGACGTATTCGGCGCCGCGGTAGAGTTCCGTGTGGCCCTTCTGACGACCGAAGCCCTTGGCTTCCGTGACTGTGATACCCTGCAGGCCGACTTCCTGAAGGGCTTCCTTCACTTCGTCCAGCTTGAAGGGCTTAATGATCGCTTCGATCTTTTTCATGAGAAAATGTCTCTCCGCTTCTCCTGTTATGGCAGGGATGTTCCCGCTCGCGGATATGATGCAGATATCGTGCCAGTTTGAAATCCGTCTTATCGAAAAAAGACGTCGATTTTGCCGAAACCGGCGCGTCTGCGGGGAATTTGATGTCGATTTGGTGAACGGAAAGGTGGAAAAACATCAGCCATCGAAGAAAATTCGTCGCAATATCGAAAAACCCGGCTTTTCCTTCAGTTGCGAAAGCAGGTTGCGAGGCGATTAAATGATAGGCGAATGCATAAATTTCGATCTTCTTCGCGCCAATGCAGACGGTTGTTTTTTGTGCGTTTTTTGAATTGAATAGGCGGATGAGCAACCATCTCCCCCACCTTCTGGTAACGCCTGCCGAAATGAGCGCCATCGATGTGGCCGCGGCTGCTTCGGGAATCGATTCCTTCGGCCTGATGGAAAGAGCAGGGGCTGCCGCCGCGGCCGCCGCGCTCAGGCTTCATCCCGGGGCGTTGCGTTTCGTCGTGCTCTGCGGTCCCGGCAACAATGGGGGTGATGCCTATGTCGCGGCAAGGCATCTGCGAGAGAGCGGAGCGACCGTGGCGCTTTTCCATCTCGGCGATCCCACAAAGCTGAAGGCTGACGCTGCCCGCGCTCGGGCCGGCTGCGCGTTGAAGGGGCAGGAGCTCGGCCTATACCGGCCGGAAGCCGGCGATGTCGTCATCGACGGTCTGTTCGGAGTAGGGCTCGGGCGCGCGGTGCCGGCCGATGTGGTTGACTTGATCAAGCGCGTCGCCGAGGCCGGTATCGCGGTGCTCGCCATCGATCTGCCCTCCGGCGTGGATGGCCGCACCGGCAAGGTGCTGGGTGCTGCCTTCCAGGCTCGCAACACCATCACCTTCATGACCCGCAAGCCCGGCCATCTTCTGATGCCGGGCAGGGAGCTTTGCGGCGAGTTGGAGGTCTTCGACATCGGCATTCCCGCCCGGATCATCCGGGCTGAGGCGGGCGGCGCTATCGCCGAGAACACACCTGACGCCTGGAAGGGCGTGCTGCCGGCCGAGCAGCTGGAAACCCACAAATACAAGCGCGGTCATATGGTCGTTTTTTCGGGCGAGGCCGACAAGACCGGGGCTGCGCGCATGTCGGCGGTCTCCGGCCTGAAGGCCGGCGCCGGCCTGGTAACGATCGCCGCACCCGGTGCAGCGATAGCCGCCAATGCCGCGCATCTCACAGCCGTCATGCTGCATGCAGTCGACGACGAGGCAGATCTGGCAGAGTGGCTGTCCGACAAGCGGCTGCAGACCTTCGTCCTCGGCCCCGGCTTCGGTGTCGGCGCGAAAGCCCGCGGCTTCGTCACCGCGCTTGCCGATCGCCGGCTGGTGCTCGATGCCGACGGCATCTCTTCCTTCAAGGACGATCCGCAACAGCTTTTCGACCTGTTCCGCGGCGAGCCGCGTCTGGTGCTGACGCCGCACGAGGGCGAATTTTCGCGGCTTTTTCCGGATATCTGCGGCGACGAAACACTGGGGAAGGTGGACAAGGCGGTGGCGGCTGCCCGCCGCGCCAATGCCGCGATCGTCTATAAGGGCGCCGATACCGTCATCGCCTCGCCGGACGGGCGCGCGCTCATCAACACCAATGCGCCTGTCTGGCTTGCCACCGCAGGTTCCGGCGATGTGCTTGCCGGCATCATCGGCGGACTGCTTGCCCAGGGCCTGCCGACTTTCGAGGCTGCGGCAGCCGGCGTGTGGCTGCACGGAGAGGCTGGCCAGCGCGCCGGCAAGGGGCTGACGGCGGAAGAGCTCGCGGTCGAGGTCTTGCCGCTTTAGCTCGGGCTAAGTCCTAATCGCCTATTTCGCCAGCAACTGCTGCAGGGCGATCGCCCCGTGCGGCGCATTGACCTTGCCCTCGTGGATCATGAAGGCGAAGACGTCGCGCGGCTCCGCCTTCACCTGGCGCTTCCCGTCGATCAGCGGCAGATCGTCCGGGACCTTGCCCTCGGCCCAGGTCTCGAGCCGCTTTGCCCAGGCCTTCAGATCCTTATCGGGATAGCAGGTCGGGATATCGTCCGATCCCTTCTGCAGCCTGGCATAGACGAAATCGGCCGTCACATCGGCGATCATCGGATATTCGAAATGTTCGGCACAAACCGGCGCCACGCCGTATTTGGCAAGAAGAGCAACGAATTCCGGCACCTTGAAGGAATCATGCCGCACTTCGACCACGTGACGGAGCGCTAGCCCATCCTGTTTCGCCGGAAGCAGCTTCAGGAAAGCCTCGAAATCGTCCGGATCGAATTTCTTCGTCGGCGCGAATTGCCAGAGCAGCGGCCCGAGGTGATCGCCGAGCTCGCTGATTCCGGATGTGAGGAACCGCTCCATCGATTCACCGGCTTCCGCGAGCACCCGCCGATTGGTGACGAAGCGAGTGGCCTTCAGCGAAAAGATGAAACCCTCTGGCACGTCAGCCGCCCATTTGGCAAAGACCGCCGGTTTCTGTGTGCTGTAATAGGTGCCGTTGACCTCGATGACCTTCAACTGACGGCTGGCATAATGCAGCTCGTCCTTCTGTTTCAGGTCGGCGGGAAAGAAATGCCCGCGCCAGGGCTCGAAGGTCCAGCCGCCGATGCCGGTGCGGATAGTGCCGGATTTCGTCATGTCGTCCTCCCAGTTCGCAGCGGTCAGGCCGCATGAATCTCTTTCGTCATGTCGATCAGCGTCCATCCTGGCCGATAAGGGTTCGGTCGGCGACCCGTTTTCCGGAACCCGAAGACACTATAAAGCGCGATAGTCCGTTTGGAGATCGTCGGGCGACGCCAACCTCATCGTCATTCCGCCGCGACCGCCTTCTTCGCCGGCCGCCGCTCCAGCAATTCCTTCAGGAACTGGCCGGTATAGGAGCGCTTTTCCCTGACGATCGCTTCCGGTGTGCCGGTCGCGACGATCTCGCCGCCGCCATCGCCGCCCTCGGGGCCGAAATCGAGCACCCAGTCTGCCGTCTTGATGACTTCGAGATTGTGCTCGATCACCACGACGGAGTTGCCCTGGTTGACGAGCTCGTGCAGCATTTCCAGGAGCTTGGCGACGTCATGGAAATGCAGGCCGGTCGTTGGCTCGTCGAGAATATAGAGCGTGCGTCCGGTCGAGCGTTTCGACAGCTCCTTGGCGAGCTTGACGCGCTGCGCTTCGCCGCCAGAGAGCGTATTGGCCTGTTGGCCGACCTTGATGTAACCGAGGCCGACATCCTTCAGCGATTGCAGCTTGTCGCGCACGGCAGGTACCGCCGCAAAGAAATCGACGCCTTCCTCTACCGTCATGTCGAGCACGTCGGCGATCGACTTCTGCTTGAAGGTGACGTCGAGCGTCTCTCTGTTATAGCGCTTGCCGTGGCAGACGTCGCAGGTGACATAGACATCGGGCAGGAAGTGCATCTCGATCTTGATGACGCCGTCGCCCTGACAGGCCTCGCAGCGGCCGCCCTTGACGTTGAAGGAGAAGCGGCCCGGCTGGTAGCCGCGCGCCTTGGCTTCCGGCAGGCCGGCGAACCAGTCGCGGATCGGCGTGAAGGCGCCGGTATAGGTCGCCGGATTCGAGCGCGGTGTGCGGCCGATCGGCGACTGGTCGATATCGATCACCTTGTCGATATGCTCGAAACCGTCGATGCGGTCGTGGTCGGCCGGAATTTCGCGCGCGCCCATGACGCGGCGCGCCGCTGATTTATACAGCGTCTCGATCAGGAAGGTGGACTTGCCGCCGCCGGAAACGCCGGTCACCGCCGTAAAGACGCCGAGCGGGATCGAGGCGGTGACGTTCTTCAGATTGTTGCCGCGCGCGCCGACGACCTTGATCTCGCGACCCTTCTTCGGCTTGCGGCGCTCGTCCGGAACCGGAACGCCGAGTTCGCCCGAGAGATATTTGCCGGTCAGCGACTTCGGATTGTCCATGATATCCCGCGGCGTGCCATGGGCGATGACCTGCCCCCCATGGATACCAGCCGCGGGACCGATGTCGACGACGTCATCGGCCGTCAGGATGGCATCCTCGTCATGCTCGACGACGATCACGGTATTGCCGATATCGCGCAGGTGCTTCAGCGTGTCGAGCAATCGGGCATTGTCGCGCTGATGCAGGCCAATCGACGGCTCGTCGAGCACGTAAAGTACGCCCGTCAAGCCCGAGCCGATCTGCGAGGCGAGGCGGATGCGCTGGCTTTCGCCGCCCGACAGCGTGCCTGAATTGCGCGACAGGCTGAGATATTCCAGGCCGACATCGTTGAGGAATCGCAGCCGGTCGCGGATCTCCTTGAGGATCCGCACGGCAATCTCGTTCTGCTTGGCGTTGAAGGTCGCCGGCAGCGTTTCGAACCAGTCGCGGGCGACGCGGATCGACATCTCGGTCACTTCGCCGATATGCAGCCTGTTGATCTTCACCGCCAGCGCTTCCGGCTTCAGGCGATAGCCGTTGCAGGCCGGGCAGGGGGCGGCCGACATGAAGCGCTCGATATCCTCGCGCGCCCAGGCGGAATCCGTCTCCTTCCAGCGGCGCTCGAGATTGGTGATGATGCCCTCGAAGTTCTTGTGCGTCGTATAGGAACGGGCGCCGTCGGCGTAATGGAATTCGATCTTGTCGTCGGTGCCGTTGAGGATCACATCCTTGGCCTCGTCGGAAAGATCGTTCCAGCGGGTGCCGAGCTTGAAGCCGTAATGTTTGCCGAGCGCCTCCAGCGTCTGATTATAATAGGGCGAGGTCGACTTGGCCCAGGGGGCGATCGCCCCGTCGCGCAAGGTGCGCTCCGGTTCGGGCACGATCAGATCCGGGTCGATCTTCTGCTGGGCGCCGAGACCATCGCAGGTCGGGCAGGCGCCGAAGGGGTTGTTGAACGAGAAGAGGCGGGGCTCGATTTCCGGAATGGTAAAGCCCGAGACCGGGCAGGCGAACTTCTCCGAAAACAACACGCGCTCATGCGTTTCGTTCAGCGACTTGTTGGCCGAGCCGCCGGCCGACGTTTCCTCCGGCGGCAGCGGCTTGTCGGCGAATTCGGCGACTGCCAGCCCGTCGGCGAGTTTCAGGCAGGTCTCCAGGCTGTCGGCCAGGCGCGCCGACACATCGGGGCGCACGACGATGCGGTCGACGACCACGTCGATGTCGTGCTTGTATTTCTTGTCGAGAACAGGCGCCTCGGCGATTTCGTAGAACTGGCCGTCGATCTTGACGCGCTGGAAGCCCTTCTTCATCAGCTCCGCCAGTTCCTTCTTGTATTCGCCCTTGCGGCCGCGCACGAGCGGCGCGAGAATATAAAGACGGGTGCCTTCGCCAAAAGCGAGGATGCGGTCGACCATCTGGCTGACGGTCTGGCTCTCGATCGGCAGGCCGGTCGCCGGCGAATAGGGAACGCCGACGCGGGCAAAGAGCAGGCGCATATAGTCATAGATCTCGGTGACGGTGCCGACCGTCGAGCGCGGGTTACGCGACGTGGTCTTCTGCTCGATCGAGATGGCAGGCGACAGCCCGTCGATCTGGTCGACATCGGGCTTCTGCATCATTTCGAGGAACTGCCGGGCATAGGCCGACAGGCTTTCGACATAGCGCCGCTGGCCCTCGGCATAGATAGTGTCGAAGGCGAGCGAGGATTTGCCCGAGCCCGACAGACCGGTCATGACGATCAGCTTGTTGCGCGGCAGATCGAGATCGATGCTCTTCAGATTATGCTCGCGCGCGCCGCGGATGGAGATCGTCTTCAGTTCGCTCATCGTCTCTGCTTTGGTTTTCTGGGTAACAGCCCTTATTTAGTGATGCCGGCGGGCGAGTCGAGGCTGAATATCCGGGAAGCTTCAAGGTTTTCGATTCTGTTGACAGGATCATACGGATAAACTAGAACAAATAAAGAACAAAATTCCTGATGAATGCATGCGGCTTTCTGATGGATAAACATGTGGATGAACGACCGTTTACGCGCATTGGCGGTCCGCGATGGTTTAAGGTGCGCTGATCGATTAACGCCGCCGGGCAGGGCGGCAGGCAGGGTGAGAAGCATGGCTGGTAGCGTGAACAAGGTAATTCTGGTTGGAAACGTGGGTGCAGATCCCGAAATCCGCCGCACTCAGGATGGCCGGCCGATCGCCAATCTCCGTATCGCGACCTCGGAGACCTGGCGCGACCGCAATTCCGGCGAACGCCGCGAAAAGACCGAATGGCACACTGTCGTCGTCTTCAACGAAGGCCTCTGCAAGGTCGTCGAGCAATATGTGAAGAAGGGCGCCAAGCTCTATATCGAAGGCCAGCTGCAGACCCGCAAATGGCAGGACCAGCAGGGCCAGGACCGTTATTCGACGGAAGTGGTGCTGCAGGGCTTCAATTCGACGCTGACCATGCTGGATGGACGCGGCGAGGGCGGCGGTGCGAGCTCCGGCTTCGGCGGCGGCCGCGGCGGCAGCAGCAACAATGATTACGGCGACGATTACGGAGCCCCGGCGTCGTCCTCATCGTCGAACCGCGGCGGTGGCGGAGGCAACTTCTCGCGCGATCTCGACGACGACATCCCGTTCTGATCGATCGCGGTTCCTGACTTTATAAGCAGCTGAGAGCATGGTGTCCTGAGCGGCACCATGCTCTCTCTGCTTTCCGACTGCAATTGCTTCAGTCGGCGCCTTGTCAGTGCGGCGTCGCGCTGATCAGATTGAGCGCCGATTTTGCCCCGTCGACGACGAATTGCGCCGCAAGCGCGGCGAGGATGACGCCGAGCAGCCGTGTCAGGATTGCCCGGCCGGTGACGCCAAGGAAACGGTCGAGCCGTTCGGCGACGAGCAGCATGACGAAGGTCAGCAGCAGATTGGCGGCAAGGACGCCGATCAGTTGCAACTTTCCGATCGAGGTCGCGAGCGTCCCGGCAAGCAGGATCGTCGCCGAGATCGCCCCAGGGCCGGCGATCAGCGGCAAGGCGAGGGGAAAGACGGCGACATTTTCGATATGATCCTTGGTGATCGCCACCTCGGTCGCCTTCTCCTTGCGGTCCTGCCGCTTCTCGAAGACCATTTCGAAGGCAATCCAGAAGAGCAGCAGCCCGCCGGCGATGCGGAAGGCGCCGATCGAGATGCCGAGCACGCCGAGCACGCCGGCGCCGAACAGCGCAAAGACCGCGAGGATGATGAAGGCGATCGTCGAACCGCGCAGCGCCACCTGCGTGCGCTGGGCTCTGCTCATGCCGGTTGTCAACCCCAGGAACAGCGGCGCCAGCCCTGGGGGATCGATGGTGACGAGAAGCGTCGTGAAGGCGTTGATCAATTGGTCGGCGCTTGCCATCGTCTCTCCCAAAGCCCATATGGGTGTGTGATTTACTGCGATTGTGAAGCTGGGATTTGGATTTGGCAAATGTGCCGCGGCGGCCTGCGGCGGATTTGTCCGGTCCGGCCGCACAACTCCGGTGCTTTACCCTTTTTCGGCCGCAAAAGCCTGTTCAAAACGCGCTCAGAAATTGGCGCGGGAACAGGCTTTCCGCTATAAATCTTCAAGTGATTCTAGAAGAGATCGTGATCTGTTTTGACTGAGCAAACACCCCCCGGCGGCGGGAAGCTCCCGCCAGGCATCGAGCCCATCTCCATCATGGAGGAAATGCAGCGGTCGTATCTCGATTACGCCATGAGCGTCATCGTCAGCCGCGCGTTGCCCGACGTGCGCGACGGCCTGAAGCCCGTCCACCGGCGCATCCTCTACGGCATGTCCGAGCTCGGCATCGACTGGAACAAGAAATACGTCAAATGCGCCCGCGTTACCGGCGACGTGATGGGTAAATACCATCCGCACGGCAACGCTGCGATCTATGATGCGCTCGCCCGCATGGCGCAGCCCTGGTCGCTCAGGCTGCCGCTGATCGACGGTCAGGGCAATTTCGGCTCCGTCGACGGCGATCCGCCGGCGGCCGAACGATACACCGAGTGCCGCCTGGAAAAGGCTGCTCATTCGCTGCTCGACGATCTCGACAAGGAAACCGTCGATTTCCGCGACAACTATGACGGCACGCTCTCTGAGCCGGTCGTGGTTCCCGCCAAGTTCCCGAACCTGCTCGTCAACGGCGCCGGCGGCATCGCCGTCGGCATGGCCACCAATATTCCGCCGCACAACCTCTCCGAAGTGATCGACGGCTGCATCGCGCTGATCAACGATCCGGCGATCGAGCTGCCGGAACTGATGCAGATCATTCCCGGCCCTGACTTCCCCACGGGCGCCAAGATCCTCGGCCGTGCCGGTATCCGCTCGGCCTACGAGACCGGCCGTGGCTCCGTCATCATGCGTGGCGTCGCCACCATCGAGCCGATGCGCGGCGACCGCGAGCAGATCATCATCACCGAAATTCCCTACCAGGTGAACAAGGCGACGATGATCGAGAAGATGGCCGAGTTGGTGCGTGAAAAGCGCATCGAGGGCATCTCCGACTTGCGCGACGAATCCGACCGCCAAGGCTATCGCGTCGTCATCGAATTGAAGCGCGACGCCAATGCCGAGGTCATCCTCAATCAGCTTTATCGCTACACGCCGCTGCAGACCTCCTTCGGCTGCAACATGGTGGCGCTGAACGGCGGCAAGCCGGAGCAGCTGACCCTGCTCGACATGCTGCGCGCCTTCGTCTCTTTCCGCGAGGAAGTCGTTAGCCGGAGAACGAAGTTCCTGCTGCGCAAGGCGCGCGAGCGCGCGCACGTCTTGGTTGGCCTCGCGATCGCCGTCGCCAATATCGACGAAGTCATCCGCGTCATTCGCCAGGCGCCCGATCCGCAGTCGGCCCGCGAAGAGCTGATGACGCGCCGCTGGCCGGCCGAAGATGTCGAAAGCCTGATCCGTCTGATCGACGATCCGCGCCACCGCATCAACGACGACCTCACCTACAACCTCTCCGAGGAGCAGGCGCGCGCCATTCTCGAGCTGCGCCTTGCCCGCCTGACTGCACTCGGCCGTGACGAAATCGGTGATGAACTCAATAAGATAGGCGAGGAAATCCGGGATTACCTCGATATTCTTTCCTCGCGTGTGCGCATCCAGACCATCGTCAAGGACGAACTGTCCGCCGTCCGCGACGAGTTCGGCACGCCACGCCGCACCGAGATCGTCGATGGCGGCCTCGAAATGGACGACGAGGATCTGATCGCCCGCGAGGATATGGTCGTCACCGTCTCGCATCTTGGTTACATCAAGCGCGTGCCGCTGACCACCTACCGTGCCCAGCGCCGCGGCGGCAAGGGCCGCTCCGGCATGACCACCCGCGACGAAGATTTCGTTAGCCGGCTATTCGTGGTCAACACCCATACGCCAGTCCTGTTCTTCTCCTCCCGCGGCATCGTCTATAAGGAGAAGGTCTGGCGACTGCCGATCGGCACGCCGACCTCGCGCGGCAAGGCGCTGATCAACATGCTGCCGCTCGAACCCGGCGAGCGCATCACCACCATCCTGCCCTTGCCCGAGGACGAGGCGAGCTGGGATAATCTCGACGTCATGTTCTCGACGACGCGCGGTACGGTTCGCCGCAACAAGCTGTCGGACTTCGTTCAGGTCAACCGCAACGGCAAGATCGCCATGAAGCTGGAAGAGGAGGGCGATGAAATCCTCTCCGTCGAGACTTGCACCGAGCGGGACGACGTTCTTTTGACCACGGCGCTCGGCCAGTGCATCCGCTTCTCGGTCGACGATGTCCGCGTCTTTGCCGGCCGCAACTCGATCGGGGTGCGCGGCATCAATCTCGGCGAGGGCGACCGCATCATCTCGATGACGATCGTCGGCCATGTCGATGCCGAGCCATGGGAACGGGCCGCCTACCTCAAGCGCTCTGCCGCCGAACGCCGGGCGATAGGCGTTGATGAAGAGGATATCGCTCTCGTCGGAGAGGAGGTCACCGAGGAGGGACAGCTCTCCGACGAACGCTACGAGGAGCTGAAGGCACGCGAACAGTTCGTGCTCACCGTCTCCGAAAAGGGCTTCGGCAAGCGTTCGTCCTCTTACGATTTCCGTATCTCCGGCCGCGGCGGTAAGGGCATCCGCGCTACCGATACGTCGAAAACCGGCGAGATCGGCGAACTGGTTGCAGCCTTCCCGGTCGATGACGGCGATCAGATCATGCTCGTCTCTGATGGCGGTCAGCTCATCCGTGTGCCGGTCGGCGGCATCCGCATCGCCAGCCGCGCCACCAAGGGCGTCACCATCTTCTCGACGGCCAAGGACGAGAAGGTCGTCTCGGTCGAGCGCATCAGTGAGCCGGAGGAGGATGAGACGGAAGGGGCCGTCGAAGGCGCCGATGAGACGCCGGTCGCCGATGGTGATCCGGGCGGTGCTGCCGAAGAATAATCGAATGAACGGGGCGGCTTCGAGCCGCCCTTTTCTGTTAGAGCCCGGCTTTCAGGCTGAAGCATTCAGTTGGCTCACTCACTGGCCAAGAAAAAAAGCCGGACGCTGGGTGCATCCGGCTTTGAAAGCCCCAGGAGCGGAACGGTGCCGCTCATGGGAGGGAAAGAGAGGAATGTCAGAACGCGCTATGCTTTTCGTTCAGCGCCTTCACCTCTTCGCCTTCACGCCGCAGCGCTGATATCGTCGAGGCCACAGACACGATGAACATGACGCTGATGAGGGCGGTGAGCACTGTCAAGATCGTGAACATAGGCATTCCTTTCCTGGGGAGTTGCGTACTCGCTCCTCAGTACTGGCCCAGTACGGCCGTGCGAGCCGAAGCATAAGGGCCATAAACTTTGGAGGCATCGACCTTCTGGTCATAAAGAGCGACAGTTGCGGTGAGCATGCCCGTGACCATGACCATCCAGAGCACGTTAATCATCGTAATCTTGCCGGGCATTATTAGTCCTTCCTGCCGCGCTTTGACGCATTTCTGTGTCGGTTGAGTGAACGCATCCGTTTAAAAATGGTTCCGCCGGATGTTGAGCGGGTGTTTACCAATGGCGATCTGAAGCATCCTTGAATGTCTCGTTCATCTGGCGTTCAGATTCGAAATCCGATTTTTTCTCGCAGCCGACCCTCATTTCCGCGCAGGCGGCCTTGGGCGCGTACAATCGCCGCATGTTCGGCAAGCTCCGGCCGCACCCAGTTCACCTCGTAGCGATCGGCGAAGTAGCCATACGCCATCTCGGCGGCGAGGGAGAAAACAATGGCAAGCGCAACGAGCACGATCAGCATGGATTTCGATCTTTTGGGAGCGCCGGCTGCCGGAATGGCATCGGCTTTGTTGATGATCCGAGTTAAACAGATCCCGCCTGAAACGGCCTTGAATGGCATGTTCATCCGTTGTTCAGCCGAGCGGCGCGGCCGGGTAAATCACTTGCGACAAGTCCGCATCCGTGACAAAAGGCGTCAAACCAATGGCCGGGCCAGATGACGACAGCTTTTTATCCTGGGTCCTTCGACCCGATCACCAACGGACATGTGGATGTTCTGGTCCAGGCGCTGAACGTCGCCGAAAAAGTCATCGTCGCGATCGGCATCCATCCCGGCAAGGCGCCGCTCTTTTCTTTCGAAGAGCGAGCCGAGCTGATCCGCCTGTCGCTGGCCGAAGCCTTGCCCGGCAAGACCGGCGACATCACCGTCGTCGCCTTCGACAATCTGGTCGTCCATGCCGCCCGCGCCCATGGCGCCACACTTCTGATCCGCGGCCTTCGCGATGGCACGGATCTCGACTACGAAATGCAGATGGCCGGCATGAATAGAACGATGGCGCCAGATATCCAGACCATCTTTTTGCCGGCCGGCACGGCGTCGCGGCCCATTACCGCCACATTGGTCCGCCAGATCGCCGCCATGGGCGGCGATGTCAGCGCTTTCGTCCCGGCCGCGGTCTTGCAAGCCCTCACATCCAAGCGCCCAAACTAGCAAGCGCAAAGCCTAGGCGGATAACGCCGCAACGGAGCTCACATGAAACTCTTTTATCTCGCATTTGCCGGCGTGCTATATCTTGCCTCCTTCGCGGGGGATGCCTTGGCCCAGTCGGCCGATCATTATCTCACCATTCAGCTGAAGAACGGCCCGGTGGTGATCCAGCTGATGCCGGATGTGGCGCCGAAGCATGTCGACCAGATCGAGGCGCTCGCCAAGAAGGGCGAATATGACAACGTCGCCTTCCACCGCGTCATCGACGGCTTCATGGCCCAGACCGGCGACGTCAAATACGGCAACATGGAAAAGGGCTTCGATGCCAGCCTTGCCGGCACCGGCTCCTCCGACATGCCCGACATCCCGGCTGAATTCTCTAAGACCCCGTTCGTGCGCGGCACTGTCGGCATGGCTCGTTCGCAGGATCCGAATTCCGCCAATTCGCAGTTCTTCATCATGTTTGCCGACGGTTCTTTCCTGAACGGCCAGTATACCGTCGTCGGCAAGGTCGTTTCCGGCATGGAAAATGTCGACAAGATCAAGCGTGGCGAAGGCCAGAACGGCGAAGTCAAAAATCCCGACCGGATGATCAAGGTCACCCTGGGCAAGAAGTGAGTTACAAGAGAAACAAGAGGAGAAGACAATGGCCGAGATCAAGGATCCCGAAAACACCATCATTCTGGAAACCACCAAGGGCAAGGTTGTCATTCAGCTGCTGCCGCAGGTCGCTCCGGAGCACGTTGCCCGCATCAAGGAACTCGCCCGCGAGAAGGCCTATGACGGCGTCGTTTTCCACCGCGTCATTCAGGATTTCATGGCCCAGACTGGCGACGTCGAATATGGCAAGAAGGGTTCTGAAACCTTCAATCCCGGCCGGGCCGGCATGGGCGGCTCCTCCAAGCCGGACCTGAAGGCTGAATTCTCCGCGACCTCGCATGTTCGCGGCACCTGCTCGATGGCCCGTTCGCAGAACCCGAACTCGGCCAACTCGCAGTTCTTCATCTGCTTCACCGACGCGCCGTGGCTGAACAAGCAGTATTCCGTCTGGGGCCAAGTGATCGAAGGCATGGACAATGTCGACAAGATCAAGCGCGGCGAACCGGTCTCCGATCCGGACTCGATCGTCTCGATGCGGGTTGCCGCCGACGTCTGATTGTGATGTTTGCTGAAACCCGCCCTTGCGCGAGAGCGCGGGGCGGGTTTCGCTTTGCCTGAAAGTACACTTATGCGCGTTGACCTTTTCGATTTCGATCTGCCCGAGGAGCGCATCGCCCTGCGGCCCGCCGAGCCGCGTGACAGCGCACGGCTGCTCGTCGTGAATGCAAATGCGGCAAGCGCACTATCGGATCATCGTGTTTCCGATCTGCCGTCATTTCTGCGCGCCGGGGACGCGCTTGTCTTCAACGACACGAAGGTCATTCCCGCCCAGCTCGAGGGCATCCGTCATCGCGACGGCGCTGGCGGGCAGCAGGTCTCAGCGACGCTGCACATGCGCGTCGGTCCCAGCCGCTGGAAGGCCTTCGCCAAGCCGGGCAAGCGCATCAGGGAGGGCGATCGCATCGCCTTTGGCCACAGTGGCGAAAGCTGCATGATCGGCTCGCTCGATGCGACGGTGGAGGAAAAGGGCGAAGCCGGCGAAGTGACCCTCGCCTTCGATCTTTCCGGTCCGGCGCTCGACGAGGCGATTGGCGCCGTCGGCCATATTCCGCTGCCGCCCTACATCGCCGCCAAACGCCCCGAGGACGAGCGCGACCGCATCGACTACCAGACGATCTATGCCCGCGAGGAGGGCGCCGTTGCAGCCCCCACCGCCGGCCTGCACTTCACGCCTGGCCTGTTTGAGACCCTCGACAAGGCCGGTATCGAACGCCATTTCGTCACTCTGCATGTCGGCGCCGGAACTTTCCTGCCTGTGAAGGCTGACGATACCGCCGATCACAAGATGCATCTCGAAAGCGGTTACGTCAGCGCAGAAACTGCTGCCCGGCTGAACGCGGTAAAGCAAAGAGGCGGGCGTATCGTCTGTGTCGGCACCACCTCGCTGCGGCTGATCGAGAGCGCCGCCGAGGAAAGTGGAGAGATCAAGCCCTGGGCCGGCGCCACCGGGATCTTCATCACGCCCGGCTACCGTTTCAAGGCGGTCGACATGCTGATGACCAATTTCCACCTGCCGCGCTCGACCCTGTTCATGCTGGTCTCGGCCTTCGCCGGCTTCGAAACCATGCATGCGGCCTATGAACACGCTATTTCCATGGGCTACCGCTTCTACTCCTACGGCGACGCGAGCCTTCTTTTCCGGAAAGACTAGATGACAGAGAACTTCCAATTCACGCTCGAGAAGACCGATGCCGGCGCCCGTCTCGGTGAGATTTCCATGCCGCGCGGCGAAATCCGCACACCGGCCTTCATGCCGGTCGGGACGGTCGGAACCGTCAAGGCCATGTATCTCGACCAGGTGCGCGAGACCGGCGCTGACATCATTCTCGGCAATACCTATCACCTGATGCTGCGCCCGACAGCGGAGCGCGTCGCCCGCCTCGGCGGCCTGCACAAGCTGATCCGCTGGGAACATCCTATCCTGACGGATTCGGGCGGCTTCCAGGTCATGTCGCTGTCCGGCCTGCGCAAGCTCGACGAGCAGGGTGTCACCTTCAAGTCGCATGTCGACGGCAGCCTGCACCACATGTCGCCGGAGCGCTCGATCGAAATCCAGGGCCTGCTCGGCTCCGACATCCAGATGCAGCTCGACGAATGCGTGGCGCTGCCGGCCAAGCCGAAGGAGATCGAGCGCGCCATGGAAATGTCGCTGCGCTGGGCCGAGCGCTGCAAGGTGGCCTTCGGCGAGCAGCCCGGCAAGGCCATGTTCGGCATCGTCCAGGGCGGCGACGTCCCGGCGCTGCGCGTCCGTTCGGCCGAGGAGCTGACCAAGCTCGACCTCAAGGGATACGCTGTCGGCGGTCTTGCCGTCGGCGAGCCGCAGGATGTCATGCTGCGGATGCTGGAAACGACGTTGCCCGTGCTTCCGGGTGAGAAGCCCCGTTACCTCATGGGCGTCGGCACGCCTGACGATATCCTCAAATCTGTCGCCCGTGGCATCGACATGTTCGACTGCGTCATGCCGACCCGCTCCGGCCGCCATGGCCTGGCCTTCACCCGCCGCGGCAAGGTCAATATCCGCAACGCCCGTCATGCCGAGGACATGCGTCCGCTCGACGAACAGTCGAACTGCCCGGCCTCGCGCGATTATTCCCGCGCCTATCTGCACCATCTCGTCCGCGCCAATGAGGCGCTCGGCGGCATGCTGCTCTCCTGGCACAATCTCGCCTATTACCAGGAACTGATGCAGGGCATCCGCAAGGCGATCGCCGAAGGCCGCTTCGCCGACTTCATGGCGGAGACCATGGAGGAATGGGCAAGGGGCGATCTCGACCCGGTTTGAGGCTAGCTCGCCCCCGCGGGAAGCTCAGATGCTGGTCTTGGCGCAGTCATTGTCTTGAGCTTTTTGCGCACTGGCTCGTCGAAGTGAATGGCGACGATGCCCGCCATGATGATAATCGCTATCACGACGACCATCCCAGCTGCCGGAGAGGCCGGGAGGTCAAAGCCCTTTTGCCGCAGTAAATGCAGCAACTCGAAGATGGGGGCGTGCAGTATATAAATCGGATAGGAAACGATCCCCAGCCAACGGAATGCCAGCCCGATTAGGCCGGTCTGCCTCGTGCGCATTGCGACCCAGACAATGGCCGGGAAAATCACGAAGCATACGAAAAGATCAAAATAGGGAAAACCGTAGAATGTGCTCGCGGGTATATTCGTGATCACAATCAGCAAACCACAGAGGAAAATGCCGATGGTATTGCCTCTATTGACCGCATTCGGCCTCCGAAGTTCGTGCAACCTGCGAAGGCAGATCCCGAGCGAGAACGAGAACAAAATTCTCGAGAAGCCAAATCCGAAATAGCCCGCCTGATGGCCAATGTCGAAATTGCCCCCAAGGGCACCGTACAAGGTGATAGCCGCTGTTGCGAGGGCGATGGCGAGCAAGATTCTGGACGATAGTCGCACCAGAAGAACGGAAAACAGCACTCCGGCCCAGAGTTCGAAGAAGAGCGACCAACTGGGCCCGTTCAGAGGAAAGGCGCCGCCCGTGCCTGCGTTTGGAATGAACAGAACCGCCTTCAGAAGAAGTCCGGCCAAGGTGAGGCAATCGAAGCCGAATTGAATTCCATAGCTGACAAGGCCAACAGGCAGAGAAAGCAGATATACAGGATAAAGCCGAATGATACGCTGCAGCAGAAATCCTGCAGGCGAAATCTGTCCCGTTGCCAGTTGCCATTCGTACGAATTCGCAAGCACGACGCCGCTCAAAAGAAAGAAAAGGTCAACGGCAAGGTAGCTGATGTTGACAGGTATCGGACCAAGCGTGCCGCCAGTGTGTAGGAACATGACCACGATGGCCGCGATTCCTCGCAACGCTTCAAGTGCCGTGAAAAACTGCTTGCCTGTATTCAACCCGCCAATCCCCCGCTGACGGATTTTTACTCCAGCACGATTTCAAAATGGTTAGTGCAACGAATCCAAGTGCCGGGCAGTGTTTCATCCAGCCAAGAACAGCGCTTCAAATGCCTTTGCTGTCGGCATCCGGCATCATCTGCACGCCGTTGATCCGGTAGCTGCCGTCCGGCTGTCGGGTCATCTGATAGATCGCCGTCCAATCCCTGCCGTCGCGGCCCGATATCAGCACCTCGTGGTAGATCAGAGCGCCGTTATCGATCGAGCGGCTGCGGCCAAAGGCGTAATTGCCGGGATGATAGACCGGCTCGTAGCTCTTCTTCACCATGGCGAAGAACAGGTTCTTGTCGGGATACATCGCCTTAATGGCGGGAGCGGCGAAGGAATAGGCGGTCTCGGCATCCTCGTTGAGGAAGGCTTTGATCTGCTCCTCGATCATCGTCCGTGTCGTGTCGATCGGGTCTTCGGCGCGGGTTGAGACGGTGGAGACGAGGGACGCGGCACACAGGATGAGAACTGCGAAGAAGGCGCGCATGGATGATCTCCGGCTCTGTCGGAGAAAGATCCCCGACAGTGCGGAAGTGTAGGCGATTTCCGGCGCAATTCCAGCAAAACTGCGCAGCCGTGTTACGACCAGCGCCGGAACAGGGCGCTGGCATTGACGCCGCCGAAACCGAAGCCGTTGGTGATGGCATAGCCCATCGCCAGCGGCCGCGCCGTCTTGCCGACGATATCGATGCCGTCGGCGGCCGGATCGACTTCATTGAGGTTGCGGGTCGGCGGCGCGAGTTGATCGCGCAGCGCAAGAATGGTGAAGATTGCTTCCAACCCGCCGGCCGCGCCGAGCAGATGGCCGGTCGCCGACTTCGTCGCGCTGACGGCAATGGCGCCGTTGCGGCCGAAGACCGTGCCGATCGCAGCGATTTCGCCTTTGTCTCCGACCGGTGTCGACGTCGCGTGCGCATTGAGGTGCCGGACCTCCGAGGCCGGAATCTTCGCCTGCCTGAGTGCTGCCTCCATCGCCCGGCGCGCGCCATTGCCATCTTCTGGGCCTGCGGTCATGTGGTAGGCATCCGCCGCCGTGCCGTAGCCGACGAGTTCTGCAAGCGGTGTGGCCCCGCGGGCCAGCGCATGGTTCAGCGTTTCGATCACCAGGATGCCGGCGCCTTCGCCCATGACGAAACCGTCGCGCGCTGTGTCGAAGGGCCGCGAGGCCAGTTCCGGCGTCTCGTTGAAGCCGGTGGAAAGCGCACGCGCGGCGGCAAAGCCGCCGAGGCTTACCTTGTCGATGCAGGCCTCGGCACCGCCGCAGATCGCCACATCGGCTTCGCCGGAGCGGATCAACCGCGCCGCATCACCAATAGCCTGGACGCTGGCGGCACAGGCTGTCACCGGCGCGCCGAGCGGACCCTTGAACCCATAGCGGATGCTGACCTGGCCGGCGGCGAGGTTGACGAGGAAGGAGGGCACGGTGAAGGGCGATAGCCGCCGCACGCCTCGCGTCTCGCCGATCCGCACTGCTTCGGCGATCGCAGGAAAGCCGCCGACGCCCGAAGCGATGATCGTTGCGGTGCGTTCACGGCTGCCTTCATCGGTCGGCATCCAGCCTGCCTGCTTCACCGCCTCCTCCGTCGCCGCCATGGCGAACTGGATGAAGCGATCCATTTTTTTCTGGTCCTTCGGCGTGATGGAGCGGTCGGGGTCGAAACCAGCCTCGACATCCTCGATGAGGCCGGGGACGACACCGCCAACCTTGGCCGAAAGCTCGCCGACGACATCGGCCGGCAGCACCCTCAGACCGGAGGCGCCGTCGACGAGACGTTTCCAGGCAGGCTCGACGCCGGTGCCGAGGGGCGAGACAAGTCCCATGCCGGTGACAACGATGCGATCCATGGTATTTTCCTCTCTATGCGTCGATGCCGAGATACCAGGCGCGCATGCGGGCGATCCGCGCACGCACCTCGTCGTCGGCGGCTGGTCCAGCGAGCAGGCTGGTGTTTTGGGGCGTTACTTCTTCGCCGGTTCGTGCGTCCACAAGGACCGTCTCGCGCGCTTTGCCGGAGGCGGCGTCGCTGAGTAGAAAGGCGAGATCCTCTTCCGGAATGTGCCGACTTCCCCAGGAAAACAGCGCCATCAGCACCGGAAAGAAATCGCGCCCCTTTTCTGTCAGCAGATATTCGTAGCGGGCAGGGCGCTGCTGGTAGAGCCGTCGTTCGAACAGCCCTTCATCCGTCAGGTGTTTCAGCCGTCGCGTCAGGATGTTCGGGGCCACGCCGAGGCTTTTTTGGAAGTCGTCGAAGCGCGACAGCCCCTGGAAGGCGTCGCGCAGGATCAGGATGCTCCACCAGTCGCCGACGCTGTCCAGCGCGCGCGCCGCCGGGCATTTGAATTGGCTGAAACTTGTCCGCTGCATGGCAGATGTCAGTACAGGAGTGACTATCATCATGCAAGTAACATATGCGTAGGAAAGCTCTAGATGCCGTCACCTCCGAAGAAGCGGGCGAGCAGGATGCCGGTGACGAGCATGCCAGCCGCGGCGAAGATCGTATCGCCCGGAGTGCCGATATAGAGCGGCCCGATATTGGCAAAGAGCAGGAAGGCGATGAGGAAGTTCGCCCAGCCCCATATGACATTCACCGTCGGCGAACTTGGATTGGCGAACGGGGTGCGGAAGCGCCGGCCGCTGGCGCCGTTGACGAAATGCGGGATGCCGTTGACCAGAAAGGCCGCGGCGATGAAATGGGCGATGTAGGCGATCCAGGGCAAAGGGTTCTCCTGACCTGCGCGAGTGGCGTCACAGGAGAATGTGGCCGGGATCATCCGGCCGGCAAGAGGAGGTTATGGCCTTCCGCAGGCTGCTTAGACGAAGCCGAGCGGCAGTTTTTCCAGTTTTCTGTCGGCGCCGTAATCGCGTTCATGTGGGGAACGACGGCGGCCGTCACCGCGCGACGAAAGGTCGATGCGGTTTTCGGCGAAGATCCCGTCGGAATAGGTGCCGGTATCATGGCAATCGGCGTCGATCTTGGGAGCAAGGATTTTCAGGATCATCGAGGTTCCTCCACGGCGCAGCAACAACATGCGGAAAGGCCGCCTGGTTCCAATATAAACTCCGAATTATTAATAAATTAACCATAAAAGCCAGCCGAGTTTCAGCGGATCTGACCCTCGGCGCAGCATGCACAGCATGGAAATGGCGTCGTTGTGGAACTCCTGCTGCTGATCGCCGTTGGTTTGGCATGAACACAGGAGGCTCCCATGCAGTTGATCGATACGCGCGTGACACAGTCCGGCAACTTCTTCATTGTGGAATTCCTGGGCGAGGGAGGAGAGTCGATTGCCGTCAAAATCAACAATTCCCATGGCGAGCTCGACAGTTCGACGGCGCTCGACCACGCCAAGGTGATGATGGTTCAGCTGACCGCCTTTCCGGGCCGCAACGCGGACGGCAGCATCAACCGGTACGACGCCCTGAGCAACGGCAATTTTGACGAAGGCAGCAAGGGCCTCGTCGGCCAGCCGAGCGCGCGTTCCACCCACGATAGCGAAACGCTGGAAGAGGAGCTTAACGAAGGTCTCGAGGACACCTTTCCGGCAAGCGACCCCGTTTCGGCGACGGTATCGTCCATTCCCGCCAACGCGCCGCGGCATTGATCTCCATCCGATCCCGCAGGTTAGCCGGCTCCCGATGCGGGAGCGGCCTGCGCCTGTGTGACGGATTGACGTCAAAACTGAAAAACAGCTGAAAACCGCAGCTGTCTGATTGACATGGGAGCCCTCTAGAGAGGGGCCGAGAAGGGAGCGTCCAGGAGACGCTTCCGAGGTTCTCGGAGACGCGCGCGCCCCATGAAAATCATTCAGATCACCGACACGCATTTCAGCCCCGGCAAGCCGCATTTCAACGGCAACTGGGCACCACTTTTAAGCTGGATCGAAGAGACCGGCGCCGATCTGATCGTCCATACCGGTGATCTCACCGTCGACGGCGCCGACAAGGACGAGGACATCGTCTTCTCGATGGATCTCATGCGCCAGGTATCGATCCCGATGCTAATCGTTCCCGGCAATCACGATGTCGGCCACCTCAAGGGTTCGGACCAGCCCGTCAATGCCGAGCGGCTGGCCCGCTGGCGCAGCGTCGCCGGCCCCGATCGCTGGCTGGAAGATGGAGCCGGCTGGCGCTTCATCGGCTTGAACGCGCTGCTTCTCGGTCATGAGGACGATGAGGAGCAGGCGCAGTTCGAATGGCTCGAGCGGGCGCTTGCCGACAGGGCCGGGCGGCGCGTGGCCCTGTTCGCGCATAAGCCGCTGTTCGTGGATGCACCCGACGAAGGCGATACCGGCTATTGGAGCGTCCGGCCGGCTCAGCGCCAGCAGCTCTACGAGCTGATCGCCGCCCATGACGTGGCTCTTTTCGCCAGCGGCCACCTCCATTGGGCCTGGCAGGGCGGCTTCGGCAACACCCAGCTGACATGGGGGCCGTCGGCGGCCTTCATCATCGATAAGATGGAGCGGGAAATGCCGGGCGAGCGCCTGATCGGCGCCGTCGTCCACGAGTTCGATACGTCGGTCGCAAGCGCGATCGTCGCCGTGCCCGGCATGACCGCGCATGTGCTCGATGACGTCGTTCACGAGGTCTATCCCCAGGCGGTCAAGCAGCGGGAACCGGTGGAATGAGCGCGCTCTCGCTTCGCGGCATCACCAAGTCCTTCGCCGGTAACCAGATCCTGAATGGCGTCAGCCTCGATGTCGGCGGCGGCGAATTCATCGCGCTGGTGGGTCCCTCCGGCTGCGGCAAGAGCACGCTCCTGCGCGTGCTTGCCGGCCTCGACCACGCCAACGGGGGCGAGATCCTGATCGGCGGGAAAGATATGTCGGGCGTGGCAGCCGCCGACCGCAACATCGCCATGGTCTTTCAGTCCTACGCCCTCTATCCGCATCTGACGGCGTCGCAGAATATCGCCGTGCCGTTGGCGATGCGCCGGCTGTCGAACATGCAACGGCTGCCCTTCATCGGTTCGTTGATGCCGAGCCAGCGCGCCATCCGCGCGGCGATCGCCCGCGACGTCAGGGAAATGGCGACATCACTCAAGATCGAACACCTGCTCGACCGCAAGCCCGGCCAGATGTCCGGCGGTCAGCGCCAGCGCGTGGCGCTCGCCCGCGCCATGGTGCGCCGGCCGAGCATCTTCCTGATGGACGAGCCGCTGTCCAACCTCGACGCCAACCTGCGCGTCCACGCCCGGGGCGAGATCGTCGACCTGCATCGCCGCGCCGGCGTGCCGACGCTCTACGTCACCCATGATCAGGCGGAAGCGCTGTCGATGGCGGATCGCGTCGCCGTGATGATGGGCGGCCGGTTGCTGCAGATCGCAAGCCCCGAGGTCATCTATGACGATCCCGCCCATGTCGAGGTCGCCCGTTTCATCGGCCAGCCGCGCATCAATCAACTGCCGGCGGAAGCCGAAGACGGTGTGGTTGCCTTTGGCGACCTGCGCCTGACGCTGGAAAACTCGCCCGCCGGCAAGATGCCGGTCACGCTCGCCATTCGCCCCGAGTTCGTCTCTCTCGACCGGAACCGCCAGGACGGGCTTGCCGCCCGGATCGAGCGCGTCGAGTTCCTGGGATCGGAGGTCATCCTCCATTGCCGTCTCGATGCGATCGGCGAGACCGTGATCGCCAAGGTTCAGCCGCCGGAGGCTGCAGGCCTCGCCGCCGGCGATCCGGTCGGGCTGCGGCTTGCCACAGGTCGGACGATGGCTTTCGCCAAGGATGGCAGCCGGCTGGCCGCTCGCGCGGAGGCCGGCAATGAGCTCGCCGCAGGCGATATCGCGCGGGAGAGGGCGCATGGCTAACGTCGTTTCCATGGGCGTAGTTGGCAATCCCGCCGTTGCACATCGGAGCAGCGAGGCCCGCATCGCCTGGATGCTGGTGCTGCCGGCGATCGTGCTGCTGTTCCTCTTCGTGCTTTTGCCGGTCGCGGCTGTCATCTTCCTCGGCTTTACCGATTTCGAACTCGGCTACGGCAAGTTCCGCTTCGTCGGCTTCGAGAATTACGCGCATCTGATCACCGACCGCACGTTCCGCAAGTCGCTCTGGAATACGACGGTCTATACGGCGATCGTCGCGCCCGTCTCGATCCTTCTCGGCCTCGGTATCGCCATGCTGATCGAGAGCGAGACGGCGGCGCGCAGCTTCTTCCGCACCGCTTATTTCCTGCCGGTCGCCTCACTGATCGTCGCTATGGCGACCGTCTGGCAATATATGTTTCATCCGACCATCGGACCCATCAACGCGCTTCTGGCATTGGCGGGATTGCCAGGGCCGAACTGGCTGGGCAGTTCCGGCACGGTGCTCTACAGCCTCTCGATCATCGGCGTCTGGCAGTCGGCCGGCTTCAACATGGTGTTGTTCCTGGCCGGGCTGACGGCGATCCCGCGCGAACTTTACGCGGCAGCCGAAGTGGACGGCGCCAAATCCGCCCTCGATCGCTTCCTGCTCGTCACCTGGCCAATGCTCGGGCCGACGACGCTCTTCGTCATCACGATCAGCATCACCAACGCGGTGAAGGTCTTCGAGACGGTCAAGACGCTGACGGAAGGCGGGCCGAACAAGGCGTCGGAGGTGCTGCTCTTTACCATCTACCAGGAAGGTTTCGTCTACCTGCGCGTCGGCTACGCCTCGGCGATGACCGTTGTCTTTCTCCTGATCCTCGTGGTGCTGATGTTCCTGCAGTTCCGCATCCTCGATCGGCGGGTGCATTACACATGACGCGCGCTTTTTCCCTCGGCCGGATCATCCGCCTGACGCTGCTTTCCCTGGGCGCGATCATCTTCCTTTCGCCCTACGTCTTCATGATTTCGGCGGCAGGCAAGGCGCAGAGCGATATTTTTACCTCGTCGCTGTCGTTGATCCCGGCGCACCTCACCTATGCGGAGAATTTTGCCAGGGCCCTGAGCCGGGTGCCGATGGCGCGGCTCCTGTGGAACGGCGTCGTCGTCTGTGGGCTGATCTTCTTCTTCCAGGTGCTGGTGGCGATCCCTTGCGCCTATGCGATGGCGAAACTGCGCTTTGGGGCCGCACGTGCCATGATAGTGCTGGTCATGCTCGGCCTGCTGGTGCCGATCCATGCGACCGCCTTGCCGCTCTATGTCGCCTTCGACCACGCCTCGCTGCTCAACGGCTACGCCGCCCTCGTTGCGCCCTTCACCATTTCGGTCTTCGCGATCTTCATGTTTCTGCAGTTCTTTCGCGCCATGCCGGATGATCTCATCCATGCTGCGCGTCTCGACGGCATGTCCGAGCTCGGCATCGTCGCTCGCGTCATCGTGCCGAATGCCTGGCCTGCAGTCACTGCCTTCGCCATCTTCTCGGTCGTCGCGCACTGGAATGACCTCTACTGGCCGCTGGTCGTCATCAGCAGGCAGGACTACGCCACGCCGCCGCTCGGGCTGATGTATTTTCGCGCCGCCGAAGCCGGCGACGACTACGGCGCGCTAATGGCCGCCACCCTCATGATTACCCTTCCCCTCGTCATCGCCTTCCTGCTTGCGCAGAAGCGTTTCGTCGAGGGCATCACCATGACCGGTCTCAAAGGCTGATCGGTTCAACTCAGGAGAACGAGCGATGAAACATATCACCCAGCTTCTCGCCGCAGCGGCCGTATCCCTGGCAATCGCGCTTCCGGCGCATGCCGAGACGACGCTGACGGTTCATTACCCGATGCCGGGCTTCTTCAAGGACGTGATGGACACGATCTCGAAGAAATTCATCGCTGAGAACCCCGACATCAAGATTCAGTTCGCCAGCCCGTCCGCGACCTATGAGGAAGGCATCCAGACGATCCTTCGTCAGGCCGGCACCAGCGAAATGCCCGACATCACCTTTATCGGCCTGAACCGCCTGCGCATGCTCGACGAGCGCGACGTCGCCATCGATCTCGGCCCGCTCGTCCAGAAGGACGGCAACATGGCCGAGCAGGGCTTCTCTGACACGATCCTCAAGCTCGCCCAGGTCAAGGGCAAGCAGGTCGGTCTCGCTTTCGCCACTTCCAACCCGATCATGTATTACAACGCCGATCTCGTGAAGGCGGCCGGCGGCAATCCCGATAATCCGCCGAAGACCTGGGACGAGGTCATCGCGCTCGGTGGTAAGATCAAAGCGCTCGGCAACGGCGTCGACGGCATCGATTTCCGCTGGCAGGGCGATGACTGGATGTTTTCCGCGCTCCTCTTCGGCGCCGGCGGCAAGATGCTGAGCGACGACGAAAGCAAGGTCGCCTTCAACGGTCCGGAGGGCAAGAAGGCCGTCGAAGTCCTGCATCGCCTCGTCACCGAAGGCGGCATGCCGGTTTTCACAAGCCCGCCGGCGAACAGGCTTTCGCGGCCGGCAAGGTCGGTTTCGAATTCCAGACGACGGGCGCCTTGCGCAATACGATCAAGAACGTTGGTAACAAGTTCGATCTGCGCACCGCCAAGATGCCGCTGATCAATCCGCTAAGCGGCCGCTTGCCGACGGGCGGTAACGCCGTCGTCATCGTAACGCATGACGCCGCCAAGCAGGACGCCGCCTGGAAGTTCGCCAAATTCGCTGCCGGCCCTTACGGCGCCTCGGTCGTCGTGCCCGGCACCGGTTATGTCCCGAACAACGAGCTCGCCGCCAAGTCGCCCGAATATCTCGGCGATTTCTACAAGCAGAACCCGCTGTTCCAGGCTGGCCTCAGCCAGATGCCGGTGATGATCCCCTGGTATGCCTTCCCCGGCTCGAACGGCGTCAAGGTCACCCAGACGATCGTCGACAACCTCTCGCGCATCGTCGACCAGTCGGCCGAGCCGAAGGAAGCGCTCGACGACGCGGCCGCTGATGTCGAGGGCATGCTGCCGCGCAGCTGATCGCTTTTCCGATAAGGAAAGAGTTGGGCCGCTACGCCGAGCGCAGGGCGGCCCTTCTTGTTTTCAAGCGTCTCAGATGGGCCGCACCGTGCCGCCGCGGCGCAGCGTAAAGGCGACATCGAGATGGCGGGCAGGGGCGGCATTCTCCGCCATGTCGAGAAGCAGCGAGGCCGCCGTCGCCCCCATGCTGGCATCCGGCATTTCAATGGTCGTCAGCGGCGGATCGATCAGCCGGCCGATGGCGATGCCGTCGAAGCCGGCGACCGAAATATCCCCAGGCACCGAAAGCCCCTCACGCTTCAGCGCGCCAATGACGCCGAGCGCCAGAAGATCGTTGGAGGCGATGATCGCCGTCGGCGCAAGCGCGGTCATGATGGTGCTGAGATCGAGCTGGTCGTAACTGCCGACGAAGGGGATCTGCACGGCATCGAGTGGTGCCAGCCCGGCCTCGGCCAGCGCGTCGAGATAACCCTGGTAGCGAAGCCGCGCCCGGTCGGAGGCGGCGAAATTGCCGGAGAGGAAGAGAATGCGGCGATGGCCCCTGCCGATCAGGAAGGTGGCGATCTCCCGGCCGGCGCCGCGATTGTCGGCGGTGACCGCCGCCGGAAACTGTGCCGTCGGCCGGTTGTGGAGCAGCACGGTCGGCGGCAGCCTGGCAAGCAGCGCCTCGCTGGTCGACGGATCGCAAACAGTCAGGATCAGCCCTGTCGGTCGGTCGTTCAGCAGCGCCGCGACGGCATCGGCCTCGCGTGCCGGATCGTAATTCGACTGGGCGATCAACACGCCATGGCCGGCGACCAGCATGCGGTTCTGGATGCTTGACAGCGACGAGGCAAAGACCGGATTGGTGATGCTTGGAATTAAGACGCCGACCACCGGCCTGCGGCCGAGCCGTCCGGCCGCATGATAGCCGAGTTCTGCGGCGGCGCGGCGCACCCTGCGCACCATCAGATCGCTGGCTGGTCCGTTGCGGCTGAGAACTCTGCTTGCGGTCGCCAGCGAACATCCTGCCCGGAACGCGACCTGCTGCAATGTCGCCATCAAAAGCACCTCGCATCAATCCAATTCATTGCGGGGCGCTTTAAAGGGTTTCGATGACATCGATCTGACACTTCACTGCGGCGATCGGGGAGGGCGCCGGTCAGAGGCGGCGCCGCGCCGTTTCTCACCCCAAAGAAGCAATGCCAGGACACCGCTGAGCAGACCGAGAGATAGTGGCAGACCCTGAGGCCCGATCAGCTGCATCGCCAGTCCGGCCGCCGGCGAGCCCGCCATGCCGCCGATGCCCCATGCGAAGGCGAAGGCTGCATTGCCGGCGAGCAGGGTCCGGCCGTTGAAACGCTCGCCGAGCTCGATCAGCGATGTGGTGTAGAGCCCGAAGGAGACACCGCCCCAGACAAAAACCAGCGGCCAGACGAGCCAGGTGTTGAAGATGAACGCCAGCAGCAGGCAGCCGGTGAGGCAAGCCAGCACACAGAACAACATGGTCCGCGGCGCGCCGAACCGCTCGGCCGCCCGCCCGAGCAGGATCTGCAGTATGGCATTGCCGGCGACGAAACAAGTGATGAGCGAAGCGATACGCTCCTCGGCGCTGCCGAGTACCGTTCCATAAACGGTGAACAGGGAAAGCAGGATCTGCTCGAAGGCGGCGGCGGTGAAAACCGCAAACAGCAGCAGCGGCGCCAGCGCGAAGAAGCCGCCGACCGACGTTGCCTTGCCTTCGTCGGGCATGTCAGGCAGGTGTGGGGCAACGGCAAGCACGATCAGGCCGCAGGCAAGGAAGGCCGTGATGCCGATCGTGAAGGGGGGCCAGCCTTCCGTGCCGGCGAGGCCCAGGGATAGTGGGCCGATGCCGAAACCAGCCGAAACGATCGATGAATAGAGGCCGAGGATTCGGCCGCGGCGCGGTGCCGGCGTGATCGTGATCAGCCAGGTTTCGCTGATCACGTAGAGCGGATTGGCAAAGAAGCCGAGCAGGAAACGCAGCGGCATCCAGGCCCAGACCTGCTGGGTCCCGGCAATCGCGACCAGGGTAAGGGCAGCCAGGATCGAACAGAGGATGGCCAGCCGCGCCCCGCCTACGCCTCGCGAAAGCGCCGGAATGAGGGGCGCCGATATGATGAAACCCAGTGGCGTCATCGCTGCCGAGAGGCCGATCAGGCCTGATGTTATTCCCTGTCGCTCCAGGATGAAACTCAGCAGCGGGTAGGTCAGTCCCTGCGCCGCGGCAAACACCGTCACCGTCGCGATAATGCCGGCCATCGCAGTCCATGGAATCCGATCCTCCCTCTGTGATGTCGTGCTTGCGGTGGTCATGCAGATCTCCTCCTTGATCAATGGTGGGTCGAGCCCATGAGTTGAAAGAGGATGGAATTCTGCAGGATAGGGGGAGCGGCGTAATTAAGCCTCGCCAAAACGTTCTCAAAAACTTCCAAACGGACTATAGATCCGCTTTATGCAGGGATCGCGCTTTGCCTTTGGTCCGTTCGTGCTTGATCCGGATGCGGGAACGCTGCTTCGGAACGATGATCCCGTTGCCATCAGCCACCGCGGGCTGAAGCTGCTTGCGGCGCTCGTCGGGCGAACGGGAGAAATCCTCGCGAAGACCGATCTGATGGACGCGGCCTGGCAAGGCATGGCGGTCGAGGAAGGCAACCTCACCGTCCAGATCGCGCGGCTGCGCAAGCTGCTCGGCTCGTCCGCCGGCGGCGGTGAATGGATTGCAACGGTTCCGCGCGTCGGTTACCGCTTCACGGGAGCCGTGCATCGGCTGAGCGGCATGAGGCGAAAAACCTTGCCGCTGCCTGATAAACCGTCGATCGCCGTGCTGCCCTTCCTGAATATCGGCAACGATCCCGAACAGGAATCCTTCGCGGACGGGCTGACGGAAGACCTTATCACCGACCTCTCCAGGATGCCCGGGCTGTTCGTCATCGCCCGCAACTCGGTCTTCGCCTACAAGGGCCGAGCCACGCACGTGCGAGAAATCGCCGAGGAGCTCGGTGTGCGCTACCTGCTCGAGGGCAGCGCAAGGCGTGCCGCCGGGCGCGTGCGCATCAACGCCAAGCTGATCGACGCGGCGAGCGGCGATCATCTCTGGGCGGATCGCATCGATCGCAGCCTGGACGATATCTTCGCGGTTCAGGACGAGGTGACGGCCAGGATCGTCGAAGCGCTGCTCGGTCGGCTGCGCGCGCCGCCGCCGCGAAATCGGCCGAAGAACCTCGATGCCTACGACCTTTGCGTGCGGGCGCGCAAGCTGATGGACGATTCCCCGCAGGCAGCCGAGGAAGCGCATCTGATGCTGACGCGCGCTGTCAGCCTCGACCCGGACTATGCCGAGGCCTATCGCTGGCTTGCCATGAACCACTGGATGGGATGGGTCCATAGCGGCGGGCCGACGGAATCGAACCGCGACGCTGCTCTGGAACTGGCGCGTAAGGCTATTGCGATCGATCCGAACGATGCCGGCTGCCGTTGGGTTCTCGCCTATCTGCTTGCTTATGCACGCGATTTCGTCGAGGCGGATGCTCAATTCGCCAAGGCAATCGAACTCGATCCGAATGAGGCGGACACCTTTGCCGCATTATCCGATATCTCGGTCCTCGCCGGACGGATCGAAGAGGGGCTGGAGCATATCGGCAAGGCATTCCGGCTGAACCCCTTTCCGGCAAGCTGGTATTATCTGGCGCTCGGCCAAGCGCAGTATGCGGCGGGGAAATACGAGGCCGCTATCGAGACGCTGCGGCGGGATGAGACCTATCGCACAAGCTCACGCCGGTTCCTGGCGGCCAGCCTGGCCCAGCTCGGCCGGCTCGACGAGGCGCGTGCCGAAGCCGAACTGTTCCTCGTCGCCAACCCCCATTTTTCAACCAGTCACTGGGCGACGATGGAGCCTTTCCGCGAGGCGGCTACGCTTGAGCATTTCGTCGATGGTTACCGCAAAGCTGGGCTCCCCTGACCGCATCTCGCGTACAAGCGGCATTCGAAGGCGCCGGGCGAGCCTTAGCGTCGGGCGGCTTCCGTATTTGATTTGAATCAAGGAAGTTTGCGACGAGCGGGCAGATGATTGCGCTGTCGTCACGGCTGCAACCGCGGCCGGTCGGAGGATCGTTCGATGGCAAACACTGTTCTTCATGCTCAACCTGCAAGTTCCCCGGCGATGCCGGGGTATGTCTCCGTGCCGGTGCTCGGCGCGACGCTCGCCGCCTTCGCCACCATCTCATTCCTGCTGTGCATGCTGCTCGGTTTCATCTCCCCGGAATGGGGTCTGCATAGGCCATGGCTGCAGTTCTACCTGGGGCTGACCGGTTTCGATGTTCGAAGCTTGGCGCTCGGCATCGTTCAAAGCCTTATCTTCGGCGGCTATGCGGGTGCGCTGATTGCCACTATCTTCAATTTCATCAGCCGACGTTTCGGCTGAGGGGGAACGGAGCCGGACAGATGGCCGCCGACCGCTGCTGTTTCGATTGGATGAGCGCATTGCAGGCCGTCCTGATCGCGCTGGCGCTTCTTTTCGTTCCGGCGTCCGGCTTGCAAGCGATGCAATGCCATGACGGTTCGGTTCATGACCCTTCGGTCCAAGAGCAGTTCGAACGCTCCCCCCTCCACAGCGATGCCCATACCTGGCGTCATACCGGCTCTCAAGCACCCGACCATAAAGCCTGCTGCTCCGCGCCATGCGGTTTTTGCATTGCCGCGGTCTTGATCGACCGTCTCGAAGCTCCGGCAGCCCAAAGTTCTTTTCTTCCTTTTGCGTGGCGCAATCAGACCGGCAGCGGCCTGGCGTCTCCTCCCACGCTAGGCCCTCCTCGTTTCCCAGTCTGAGGATGCCGGATTGCGCCTCGGCGCTATCCGGTCGTTCCGCGGGCCTCCTTGCGGACACCCAGACCAATGGTCGGCACCGCCGATCCGGATAAAGGACCAACTGCAATGAATCGCCGTAATTTCTTGAATGGTCTGATGGCCGGCGCTGCAGCGCTCGGCACATCGACCGGCCTTCGACCCCTCTGCGCCTTCGCGCAGCAGGCCGGACCCTCATCCGCACCACAGATGACACCTCATGCACTCTCGATCGGCTATCGAACCATTGAGGTGAAGGGCAAGTCCGCCCGCGTCTTCGGCCTCGTCCGACCGGACGGAACGCCGGGACTCGCGTTGGACGCCGGAACGGAATTCGACGTCGTGCTGTCGAGCGCCATCGACCAGCCGACGCTGATCCACTGGCACGGTCTGACCCCGCCCTGGGCTGCAGATGGCGTCCCAGACAATCCGGCCGCACTGCTGAAGCCATCGGAAAGTCGCCACTACACCTTCCCGGTTGGCGCGGGCGGTACGCACTGGATGCACGCCCATACGCTACAGGAGCAGAACCTGCTCGCGGCTCCGCTGATCGTGCAGGCGGCAGATGACAAGCTGCGCGACGAACAGGAGGTGATCGTGCTGCTCCACGATTTCTCGTTTCTGTCGGCGGAGGAATTGCTGGCAAAGCTGAAAGGGAACGGCGCCTCCGGCGGCATGCCGGCTCACCTCGGCTCGATGCAAGGTATGGCCGGCATGCAGCATATGATGTCCGGCGACAACATGGCGGGCATGGCGACGCCGGCAATGGCCATGGATGTCAACGACATCGACTATGACGCCTATCTCGCCAACGACCAAACGCTCGACGATCCCGAGATCGTAAAGGTCGAGAAAGGCGGCCGAATCCGCCTGCGCATCATCAACGGCGCCACCGCCACCGCATTCACCATCGACACGGGGAGCCTCTCCGGGGAACTGTTTGCCGTCGACGGGCAGGGCGTGCAGCCGGTCGCCGGGACGTCCTTCCCGGTGTCGATGGGACAGCGCCTCGACATTCGCCTCAGCATTCCGAAGGATGGCGGCGCGTTTCCCGTCCTTGCTCTGCGCGAAGGAGCATTGGAACGCACAGGCGTGATCCTTGCCACGGCTGGCGCGGACGTTCGTAGGGTCGCGGACGCGGGTGACGCCAAGGGGCCAGTCCTCGGGCTCGGTCTGGAACAGCGACTACTTTCCCTCAGACCGCTGGCTGCTCGCGCCACAGACCGCCTCTTCAAGCTGTCGCTGGGCGGCGACATGGCCTCCTACGCCTGGGGCATCGACGGCGCGGACGGTCTGGTGGTCAAACGCGGCGAGCGGATCGAGATCGCCATCACCAATTCCTCGATGATGGCGCATCCGATGCACCTGCACGGGCATCATTTCCAGGTGGTCGGCATCAACGGAACCCCCGTCGCCGGCGCGGTCAGGGACACGGTTCTGCTGCCGCCGATGGCGAGCGTCGTCCTGGCGTTCGACGCCGACAATCCCGGCCGCTGGCCGCTGCACTGCCATCACCTCTACCACATGGCGTCGGGCATGATGGCCTTCGTCACCTACGACGGCATCGGTTGACGCGGCTCCGAGAACCGCGAAGCCTCCTGCGAATTCATTAGAACGAGGCATCCTCATGAACGACAATCATCCTCCGTCGGCCTGGAGCAGCTACAGCCGAACCGTCTTCATCGCCTTCGCCGCGATCGCGCTGGCCCTCATCGCATACGAACACCGTGTGCATGTCCTCGGCATCCTGCCATGGCTCCTCATCCTGGCCTGCCCGCTGATGCATCTCTTCATGCATCACGGCCACGGCGGTCATGGCGGCCATTCCGGCCAGGACCATGCCAACTATCGGGCTGGCATGAGCAAGCAGGACCGGAAGGAGGCCGACGATGTCTGACACCCCTGCCTACGGGCTCTGGAGCCTGGTGATCATCAATTCCGTGGTGTTCATCGTCTTTGCCGCGAGCTTCACGAAGCTCGGGACGAATCGGGACTGGCGGTCGCTCGGTCCTTTCTCCGCCTTCGTCGTCGCGCTCTTCACGGAGATGTACGGCTTCCCCCTGACGATCTACCTGCTGTCCGGCTGGCTCGGGCGCCAGTTCCCGGGCGTCGACTTCTGGTCGCACGACGCCGGCCACCTTCTCGAGATGATGTTCGGCTGGCGGGTCAATCCGCATTTCGGGCCGTTTCACCTCGCCAGCAATGTGCTGATCATCGCCGGCTTCTGGCTGCTCGCCTCGAGCTGGCACGTGCTCTATGCCGCTCAGCGCGAGAATCGCCTGGCGACCACAGGTCCGTACGCTCGCGTCCGGCATCCGCAATACGACGCTTTCGTTGTGATCATGATTGGATTCCTGCTGCAGTGGCCGACGCTCGTGACGCTCGCGATGTTCCCGGTGCTGGTGTGGGTGTACGTGCGACTTGCGAGGCGGGAGGAGGAGGCCTCCAGAGCGGAGTTTGGAGCTGCGTGGGACGCGTATGCCAGAACCGTTCCGCCATTTATTCCGAGGCTTGGTCATGGCGCGGATGCAGCCGGAAGCAGTCGAGGAGGAGCGGTCCATGACTGATCATCACTCGCATGAAGCCCACGCGCACGCCCATAACGATCATTATCGTCATCAGGAAGACAAGAAGCCTGTCGTGCAGGTGGGCACTGCTCCGAGGCCTCTGGAAGGCGTTATCTATACCTGCCCGATGCATCCGCAGATCCGGCAGGTCGGACCCGGCACCTGCCCGATCTGCGGCATGACGCTGGAGCCCGAGGTCGCGACCGAAGCGGCAGGACCGAGCGCCGAGCTCGTCGACATGACCTGGCGGTTCTGGATCGGTCTCGTGCTGACCTTACCGGTCCTAGCCCTGGAGATGGGAGGTCATCTCACCAACCTGCACATGCTGCTCGGCGCGCAGCTTTCCAACTGGATCCAGCTCGTGCTGGCAACGCCGGTCGTGCTCTGGGCGGGATCGCCGTTCTTCAAGCGGGCCTGGGCCTCGCTCGTCAACCGCAGCCTCAACATGTTCACGCTGATCGCGATGGGAACGGGCGTCGCGTGGGTCTACAGCGTCGTCGCAACGGCGGCACCGGACATCTTTCCTGCCACGTTCCGCGCCGCCGACGGTTCGGTTGCGATCTATTTCGAGGCGGCCGCAGTCATCACCGTGCTGGTGTTGCTGGGCCAGGTGCTTGAGCTCAGGGCGCGGGAGCAGACCGGCGGCGCGATCCGGGCGCTGCTTGATCTTGCCCCGAAGACCGCCCGCCGCATTCGGGACGATGGTACGGACGAGGACGTCGTGCTCGATGTTGTCGCAGTTGGCGACCGCCTGCGCGTCCGTCCGGGCGAGAAGGTCCCGGTCGACGGGGAGCTGCTAGAGGGGCGTAGCTCCGTAGACGAATCCATGATCACCGGCGAATCCATGCCGGTCACGAAGGAGGTAGGCGCCAGGCTGATCGGCGGCACGATGAACCAGAGCGGTGGTTTTGTCATGAAGGCGGGCAAAGTTGGACGCGACACGATGCTCTCGCAGATCGTCCGCATGGTAGCCGAGGCCCAGCGCTCCCGCGCGCCGATCCAGCGGCTCGCCGACCAGGTGTCGGGCTGGTTCGTCCCAGCGGTGATTTTGGTCGCAGTCGCTGCCTTCGTGGCCTGGGGCGTCTGGGGGCCGGAGCCGCGCTTCGCCCACGGCCTCGTCGCCGCCGTCGCCGTGCTGATCATCGCCTGTCCGTGCGCGCTGGGGCTGGCGACGCCGATGTCGATCATGGTCGGGGTCGGACGTGGCGCGAGGATGGGTGTGCTGATCAAGAACGCCGAGGCGCTGGAACGCTTCGAGAAGATCGATACGCTCGTCGTCGACAAGACCGGCACGCTGACGGAAGGCAGGCCGAAGGCGACTGCATTGAAGGCCGTCCAAGGATTCGACGAATCCGAACTCCTGCGGCTGGCCGCAACGCTCGAACGTGCCAGCGAACACCCACTCGCCGCGGCCATCGTCGCCGCGGCGCAGGAGAGGAGCCTTGCCCTGGGCGAGGCCCGCGAGTTCGACAGTCCCGTCGGCAAGGGCGTCACCGGTACGGTCGACGGGCGGAATCTCGTCATCGGCAGCCATCGGATCATGGCCGAGGCCGGCGTCGACTTGTCGTCGCTCGCGGCCGAGGCCGAGACGCTGCGCGGCGAGGGTGCGACGGTGATCTACGTAGCCATTGACGGCAAGGTGGGCGGTCTCATCGCCATTGCCGATCCAGTCAAGACGACCACGCCCGCCGCGCTGCGTTCGCTGAAGGAGGAGAACATCCGCGTCGTCATGCTGACCGGAGACAACAGGACGACGGCGCAGGCCGTGGCGAGAAAGCTCGGCATCGACGAGGTCGAGGCCGAGATCCTGCCGGAGGACAAGGGCAAGGTGGTCGCGCGGCTCCGAAGCGAAGGACGCGTCGTCGCCATGGCAGGAGACGGGGTCAATGACGCCCCTGCACTTGCCGCCGCCGACGTGGGCATCGCCATGGGAACGGGGACCGACGTGGCGATCGAGAGCGCGGGCGTCACGCTGCTGAAGGGCGACTTGCAGGGGATCGCAAAGGCCCGCAAGCTCAGCCATGCGACCATGAGCAACATTCGCCAGAACCTGTTCTTCGCCTTCATCTACAACGCGGCGGGCGTGCCCATCGCTGCAGGCGTACTCTATCCCGCCTTCGGGCTGCTGCTCTCGCCGATCATCGCGGCCGCGGCCATGGCGCTGTCATCGGTCAGCGTCATCGGCAACTCGCTCAGGCTGCGCCGTTCGGCCATCGACTAGGTGACCTGCGGCTCGCCCGCTGGACACGGCATTCGCATCCATCCTGTTCCCGGCAAGCGGGCGCGGATAGAACCAGCCAAAGGAGAAACGACATGGGAATGACAATGCCAAATGTTATCCTGCTGGCCGCGGCGATTGCCGTCGGCAGTGCAGAGCTCGCCCTTGCGCAGACGAGCGGGGCGGATCCCCATCATCCTGCGGACCCGGCGCAGGCGACTCAGCCGTCGGGAATGGAGGACACGACCGTGCAAGGCCAGGGCGCGATGCCGGGCGGATCAGGCATGATGCAGTCCGGCATGATGGGACAAGGCAAAGGCAATACGATGCCAATGCAGTGCATGATGATGCAGCCTGGCGCGGCCGGGGGCATGCCGATGCAGCCCGGCATGATGGGGGCGATGCCAACGATGGCTATGCGCGGACCCATGATGAAGATCATGTTCGCGATCGCCGACACCGACGGGGATGGCGCGCTGTCCTTCGAGGAGGTGACGGCGATCCACAAGCGGATCTTCGGTAGCGTAGACGCCAACAAGGACGGCAAGGTCACACCCGAAGAGATGCAGACGTTCTGGAGGCCATAGCGGAGGCGACCCCGAAGGCCCTGTCGCGAAGCCTCCAAGGATATGATAGGATCGAAATGCATTCACCACGGGAGGGGTAAATGCGCCGTGTCCTTCTGACTTTGCTCCTTTGCGCGCAGTCCGCATCGATGCCGGCGGCGGCCGAGCTTGCCGTATTCCACACCGCTTCGTTCGGCGGCAGCCGGTCGGTCAGCCTCAGTCTAGCGGAGGGAACTGCGTCCCGCGATCACGCCTTCGACTTCGACGTCGTCATCACGCTGTCGGAATTCGACGGTGGCGGGGCTGTGCTCTATCAAGACGGAGGAAGACACAAGGCGAGGGTGCGATGCGTTTCGCCCGCCATGGTCCGGATCAATTCCGCCGACTATGCGGTTGACGTTTCGGCGCGGCCGGGAACCGACTGGAAACACGATCTCTGGTCAGCGCTCTGCAACGCCCCGCTCTCCTGATCGGCATTGCGGCATGCTTTGTTCAATCGACGCGTTAACCCTTCGGCGGGCGGATTTCCATGAACACGTATGAGGCACCGATCCCCGACGGGATCGCATAAACGTCGTAGGACGCCTGCGGCTCGTCGCCCATTCCCAACGAACCGGACGGCATGCCCGGCACGGCCAGTCCCCGGAGCGGCGGCCGCTCCCGCAGCAGTCGCTGGACGGCCTCGAGTGGCACGTGTCCCTCGAGGTAGTATTCCTCGACGACGGCGGTGTGGCATCCCACCAAGTCGGCGGGAACGCCCAGCCGAGCCTTTACCGCGGCGAGGTCGTCGGTGTTGTGGGCATCGACGGAATATCCCGCCGCAGCCATAGCCTTCAACCATTCGTGACAGCAACCGCAGTTCGGATCCTTGTAGACCGTCATTCTCGCCGTTGTGGCGGCGAAGGCCCCTCCGCCACGAAGCGCAAGGGCGGACGCCGCCATTGCGATGAAGCTTCTCCTGTGCATCGTCTCCACTCCTCGATGCCCTGTCGCCCGGATGTATCCGAGCGACAGGGAGTGCGTTATTTTACTTCGGTGACGGTCAGCTTGCCATTCACGCGTTCGGCAACGAACTCGATGCTCGATCCTTCCTTCAGCTTTTCGAGCAGAGCCGGGTCCTCGACGCGGAAGACCATCGTCATCGCCGGCATGTCGAGGTTCTTCAGGTCCTCGTGCTTGATGGTGACCTTCTTCGCCTTGGCGTCGACCTTGTTGACCACGCCCTTGGTGAACTCCGCAGCAAACGCACCGAAGGCTGCACTGAAAGAGAGCAGGGCGGCTAGGCTGATTTTAATCATTGCAGTTTTCATTTCATGGCTCCTTTTGCGCGTTACTTCCCGGCGACGGTGACGTCGCCGTGCATGCCGGCTTCGTAGTGGCCGGGAATCAGGCAGGCGAACTTGAACTCGCCGTCGGTGGTGAACTTCCAGACGATCTCGCCGGATTGACCGGCCGGAAGGCGGATGGAGTTGGCGTCGGCATGTTCCATTTCCGGGAACTTTTCCATCACCTTCTTGTGCTCCAGGATCTTTTCCTCCTGATCGAGCACGAATTCGTGGTCGACGGTGCCGGCGTTCTTGATCGCGATCTTGATGGTCTGTCCCTTGCGAACGTTGAAGACCGCGGGCGTGAACAACATCCTGCCGTCGTCGGTTTCCTTCATCGTGACGCGGATCGTCTGTGTCGCCTTGGCCTTGTCGCCAGGCTCTCCGACAGCCATTTTCTCGCCGTGACCGCCGGCGTGATTGCCGGAGGCGAGGGCAGGGGTTGCAAGCGCGGCGAGTGCCAGTGCCATTACATAATTCTTCATGCGTAGATCCTTTTTGATGTGGGATACTGAATCTCAGCCGTTCGTCGGCTTCGGCGTGATTTGCGTCTTCGCGTCTTTGGCCCTGGCGGGGTCCGGCAGCTCGCCAGTCCACTCCCAGGCCTGCGTTCCGGGCGGGTTCTCGTACCAGCCCGGATCGGAGTAATCGTCCGCCGAGATGCCCTCGCGGACCTTCACGACCGAGAACATGCCGCCCATCTCGATCGGGCCATGCGGCCCCCAGCCGGTCATCATCGGAACAGTGTTCTCGGGAATGGGCATTTCCATTTCGCCCATATCGGCCATGCCCTTGGTGCCCATTGGCATGTAATCCGGTTGCAGCTTCCTGATCTTCTCGGCGAGCTTCGACTTATCCGCGCCGATGAAGGTCGGGATGTCGTGGCCCATCGCGTTCATCGTGTGATGCGACTTGTGGCAGTGGATCGCCCAGTCGCCGAGGTATTTGGCGTCGAACTCATAGGCGCGCATGGCGCCGACGGGGATATCGATGCTCACCTCCGGCCATCGAGCCTCGGGCCGCACCCATCCGCCATCCGTGCATGTCACCTCGAAGTCATAACCATGCATGTGAACCGGGTGGTTCGTCATCGTAAGGTTGCCGACCCGCACTCGCACGCGGTCGTTCCTGGAAACGACCAGCGGGCTGATGTCCGGAAACACGCGGCTGTTCCAGCACCACATGTTGAAGTCGGTCATCTCCATGACCCTCGGCACATACGAGCCGGGATCGATGTCATAGGCGTTGAGCAGGAAGACGAAGTCGCGGTCGACGCGCATGAACGCGGGGTCCTTGGGATGGACAACGAAGAAGCCCATCATGCCCATGGCCATCTGCACCATCTCGTCGGAATGCGGGTGGTACATGAAGGTGCCCGACTTCACGAGATCGAACTCGTAGACATAGGTCTTGCCGACCGGAATGTGCGGCTGCGTCAACCCGCCGACGCCATCCATGCCTGACGGCAGAATCATGCCGTGCCAGTGAATCGTCGTGTGTTCCGGCAGCTTGTTGGTGACGAAGATGCGCACCCGGTCGCCTTCGACCGCCTCGATGGTCGGACCCGGAGACTGGCCGTTATAGCCCCAGAGATATGCGGTCATGCCGTCGGCCATCTCGCGTTCGACCGGCTCTGCGACGAGGTGGAACTCCTTGACGCCGTTGTTCGTCCGGTGGGGCAGGGTCCAGCCGTTGAGGGTGACGACCGGCTGGTAATCCGGGCCGGAAGTCGGATGGAGCGGCGGCTGCATGTCCGCCGACTCCATTGTCGCGGCGTCGGGCAGACCCATCGCCGAGGTTTTCGTCCAGGCGCCGGCCGCCAACAGGGATGCGCTCGCACCGAACAGTTGTCGTCTGTTGAACATGGTGGGTTCCTTTCTCAATGGCCGCCGCCGCTGCTGCCGGAAGCAGCGGCGACTTCGGTCTCTGCCGGCGCGCTGGTCGCGCCGCCGCCGTAAATCGCAGGCGCAAGGTTGGCTTCGGCGAGCCAGAAATCGCGCTTGGCGTTGACGGAGAGCAGGATGGAGTTGATCTTGTCGCGCGTGTCGGTGAGCAGCTCGAAGGTGTTGGAGATCATGCCGTTGTAGGTCAGGAGGGATTCCTCCTCGACCTTGGTGCGCAGCGGCACGACATTGTTGCTGTAGTGCCGCGCGATGTCGTAGTTCGAGCGATAGGCCTCGTATGCCGAGCGTGCTTCCGAGCGGACGTTGACGGCCTTCTCCGCGAGCTGGTTTGCCGCCCGCATATAGGCCAGCTCGGCCTTGCGCATCCGCGCCTTGCCGGTGTCGAAGATCGGGATCGCGAACTCCAGCTCGACCTGGCCGGTAGTTCTGGTGATCTTCTCCTCGTCCTCGATTTCCCGTTCCGTTTCGAAGCCAGTCAGGATCTCGAGATCGGTGACATAACGCGTCGCTTTGGTGAGCCCGTACGACCTTGCGGTTGCCTCCAGCTCAAGCTTCGCCACCTGAAGATCGATGCGGTTCCTCAGAGCCTCGGCCTCGATCGTATCGCGTCGGGCGACGGCCTTGGGCAGCGGCGGCAGGCTGTTCGGAATCTGGTAGTCCAGGTCGGCCCCCCAGAGACCCATCAGCCGTGTCAGTTCCTCCTTGGCGAGACGAGCTGCGAGGCGCGCCTTCGCGGTCTCGCCGGCGAGCTCGGCGACGAACACATGTTCGCGCGCCTGGGCGCCCTTGGTCATCGCGCCAGTCTCGCCAAGTTTCTCCGCAAGTTCGGAAGCAGCGTCCGCCGTCGCCTGGGCGCGTTGCAGCTGCCCGACATTCTCCCAGGCGGCCACCGCCCCGATCCAGGCGCCCCGCGTCTCGGCGGCGACCTGTAGCGTTCTTACGGCAGCGGTCAGTTGCGCCTGGCGGAAGCGGGTGTCGGCGATCGCCACGTCACGGTTCCTCGTCGCAAGCGCCAGGATGTTCGTCGTGATCATCCCCTCGATGGTCTTGAAGGCCTCCAATCCAGGTGTGCCGAAGCCTGTCGTGCCGATGGAGACTGTCGGGTTGATGAGCATGGTCGACTGCCAGGCATCGGCCGCACTGTCGCCGAGATCGGCGTAGGCAGCCTGAAGGCCCTTATTGTTGAGCAGGGCGATCTGAACCGCCGTCTCGACGTCGAGGATTCTCCGTCGCGCGAGCAGATTTTTGACCTCTGCGGCGACAGAGCGCGCCTGAACCTGGTTCTGGATCCAAACCGTTTGCTTTGCCGTCGCTATTGCGGTCTTGTCGGCAACGGAAGCGAACCCTGCTTGCTTGCTGGAATATTCGGCGCCCGTGACGCAACCGCTCAGCACCAGCGGGACCGCCAGCACGGACGTTAATTTTCTGAGGCCGATCATGAGGCGTCTCCTTTCGCGGGAGACTGCAGATCGTTCTGTCTACGCCACGGCTTGGGATCGACGGGCTGCCTGCCAACATAGCCCGAAACCGGCGACCGATATGCGATAGGGCGCGGCGAGGGCTGTTCGATCGCGGCGGAAGATGCCACCACGTCGGGAGGAAGCGTGGATGCGCAGCCGCCGATGACAAGCGGCAGCCCCACCACGAAAAACGAGCGTTTCATTATGAAATTTCCGAATAAGAGATAACCTACGGGCGCTCGCCCGAAGCCAGGCGGCGACCGAATGGACCCGATCGAGCGGGCGCGTCTCTATTCAGATATTCGGAGGGCGGTGGAGCGGCGGCTGTTCGCCGAAGGTCGTGCGGTCGTCCAGGAACTGCCGGATCGAGGTTACAACTGGCCCACCGACGTAGGGGCTTTCACAAATGATGCCGAGGCCGCCGCAGAAATCCTTGCAGCATTCCTGCTTGACGAGCTTCGATGGACCTCCATCGTCATCGGGCATATCGATGCGCGAATGGTCGTGGTGGCCCGCTTCCGCCAAGTCGTGGCCTTCATGGGACGGCATCATCTCTGCGGCGGCGACGCGCAGTTCCGGGAATGCTGAGCCATGCATCGCCGCACTGGCGTTCGCCAACGAGTACCCGGCCAGTGATACAACGATCACCAGCCGCATCATAACGAGCAACATGCTCACTGTGATTCGGTACATCTTTGCCATTCCCGAAGAGCTACAGGTAATGCAGCCCGTTTTCAATCGCGGACCTAGCTATTGCCGACATGAGTCCTTAATATGACGCATCCCGCGGGGTTGAGGCTGGCCACTTAGACGTTTTTTGCTGGCCGCGGCAGCAGCATCCGGTCCACTGTCTCGTCACGGGCGACCAGCGTGTGCCAGGCCGCTGCGGCAAGATGCAATGCCACCATCGCCAGGATGATCTTCGAGCCCACGACATGGTAGTGTGCGATTCCGAACCAGAAATAGCTGGCGACGCCCCCCATGCAGGCCTGTCCGATGATTGCGGCGTAGAAGACGTGATGAAGCGCCGTGGCGATCCGTCCGGTCCATGTGCCGGGCGCGGCAGGCTCGGGCGGCTGAAATATGCGGAGAACGAGCCGCACGCCCATCAGCAGGCAAATGCCGATCCCCGCGTAGTTGTGGAGCTGATGCTGGACGACGTCCCACGCAGACGGCGTCATCCCCATGTGGACTGCATGATGAATTCTCTCGATGCTGCCGCCAGTCAGATACTGCACCGGCACCATGAAGGCGACCAGCCAGTGAAGCCCTATCTGAACGAGCGAATAGCCGCCTCTCATTAATCCACTCCGAGCCAGAGCCGCAGATTATTCGGCGGCGGTTAACGCTTCGTCATCGGCCCATTGCCGAGAACATCGGGGAGGGTATCCGCCCTCTTGCTGCCCAGATGAGAAGGGATATGCGTGGAAGCGGGATCACGTCGGCTTGGGAAATAACTCTATGAGACGGACCTTTTTCGTGACGACTTTTGGACTGCTCCTTGCCATGGGAGCCGCTCTCTTGACGACAGTCCCGTCGCCGGCCGCCGAGGATGTCGTGGCGCTTCGGCAGGCGGACATGAAGGCCATGGCCGCCGCGGCAAAGACAATTTCCGGCATGTTTAAGGATCCGGCGAGCTACAAGGCAGCCGAGTTCCGATGGGCAGCAGACACCATCCGCGACAGATCCGGCGTCGTTCTTTCCGAACACTTCGTATCCGAGGCGACCAGCCCGCAATCAAAGGCCAGGCCGAACATTCTTGAGGAGCGCGAGCGGTTCGACCGCATCGCAAACGACCTGCGCGACTACGCCATCGCGCTCGACGCCGCTGCGCAGAATAATCCGGGACCGATGCCTGCCGACATGCGCATGAAGCCTGGAGAGGCCATGGGCAGCGGCCCGCTCGGCACTCACGTCCGAAGCGAGCAGGAGCTGTCGGCAATGCCGGCGGAGCACGCCTTTCACCTCATGCTGCAGACCTGCACGACGTGCCACGCCCGCTTCAGGGCGCAATAAGCACAACTGGTGTCAAGCAGCCATATTCGAAGCCGCCGACATCACATCCCGAGGCGCGGGACCGCCGAACAAGTTGCGGCCACCTTCCTCGACTTCCGTGAAACACCAGCGCACGACGCCATCGCGGTCGAGCAGGAATTCGCCGACAAGCTGGCCATGGCCGGTGGCGATCATCCGCGTATCGTCCTCCGTGAATTCGTAGCCGTCGGCCTTGTCGAGATAGTCGATCGCCGCCATCACATCCATGGGCTCCGGCAGCTCGCCCGGCATGTCGATCCGCATTGAGGACATCGTGCTCATGCTGACCTTGTGCGGCCATTCGTTCTCGGATTCGGTGAACTCGATATTCGGCAGGCCGAAGGCTCTGTGCGATACCCGTTCGGGGTCGGAGGCGGCCAGTAAATTGGGAAGCGGGTGGTAGCGGAAATAGAGGCGCGCTCGCTCGATTGGCGTATTGACGACTGTCAGGCTGTCGATGCCTTTCTCCTGCAACGCACCGGTGAGTTCGGCCATGGCGGCGATCTGCCGGCGGCAGAAGGGGCAGTGTAGGCCACGAAACAAGCCGACGAGCACCGGCTTCTGACCGCGGAAATCATCGATGGCGATCTTGCCATGGCGGGTGATCGCATCCAGCACCACGTTGGGCGCGCGATCTCCAGGCTGTAATGGTTTATCGGCGTGGTTCTCCTGCATTGTTAGTTCCTCCCTGTATGTTTCTGAATTATCTGGTCTAATTGATGCAGAGCTAGATACGAAGCCTTCAGTCGAGAAACGGCAAGACGACGAATGTGCCGGGGTCGAGCTTGTGGCGGATGCACACATCCTGCGCCAGCGCGAAATACCGTTCCGCTTCATCCATGTCGTCGTGTTCAAGGCTCAGTGTCGCCAAGCCATCATAACACGGAAAGAGCAGTTGCGGCTCGTCAATTTCCTTCGCAACCTCAAGGGCTTCCTCGTAATACTTACGAGCTAGCTTCGGCTGCCCATGACATTGGTGTATCTGACCGAGCACGATCAGCGGTACGGAGAGATGGTCGCGCTGATCGAGCGCCCGGTCGATCTCCACCGCCTTTTCCGCCGCCGGCACGCCCTCCGCTCCGCAGCGATCGGTGAAGGTGCAGCAGGAGACCGCGAGATTGGCGAGAAGACGCGCCTGGAAGCCGAGATCGCCGATACGAGTGGCGACCTCCAACCCGCGCCGGCAGATTCTGATGGCGTTGGCCGGATCGACGATTGTGTAGAGAACGCCGAGGTTGGAATAGGCGCGGCAGGCGGCACTTTGCAGATCGGCCTTTTCGGCGACCGAAAGGCTGCGCTCCACTTCCTGCACGGCATCACGGCGGCGTCCGAGCCGCGCCAGCGCTGCACCCTTGGTGTTCAGCGCCTCTGCCATCGCCCGCGCCGCCTCCCGTCCGGCCTCCGTCGTTCCATCGATCGGCAGCGTTTGCAGGCATTGCAGCGCCTGTGTCGCCCATTCGGCGGCAGCAGCCTGGTCGCCGGTGCGGAAGGCGAGGTGGCCGCGTTCCTGCAGGAGATGCGCATGTTCGACCGGCGCATCGATCGGCGCGATCATCGCTTCGGCTTCGGCGCAATGGGCCTCCGCCTGATCGCGACGTCCCGCATCGAGATGCAGGCGGCTGATCTTGCGCAAGATTCTCGCCACGGAGATCCGATCATCTTTCACGCGGTGGGTCGCAAGTGCTCGCTGATAATGGTTCAGGGCGGCCTCACGCCGGCCGGCAGGACCGCAGAGATCGCCAAGGCGCTCCAGCAGCGCCGATTGCTCCGGCGTCACCTCCGGCTCGTCGGCAAAGGCAGCAAGAGCCTGACGGTAGAGACGCATGGCATCGTCATTGGCGTAAATCTTGCGGGCCATATCGCCCGCCGCCATGAGATAGCTGGCGCCCTTGGCCTTTTCGGTGGTCAGGCTAAAATGATGGCCGAGCTGCGCCAGATGCTCCGCCCGATCCGGCGCCACGCCATATTGGCGTTCCAGCGCCCGGCCGATCCGTCGGTGAAGCTCCATGCGCCGTTGCAGCAGCAGATTGTGGTAGATGACATCGTGCATCAGCGTCTGGCTGAAGCGATAGCCCGGCGCTATCTCGGCGTCCGGCCCGCGCAATTCCTCGATGATATTGGCATCGCAGAGATAATCCAGCGCCGCATCGATGCCGCCCGGGTCGGTCGCGACGGTGCGGAGCAGGGCGGTATCGAACTTCGGGCCGACGACCGCCGCCTCTTGCGCCAGACGCCTGATCTCCTGCGGCAGCCGGTCGACGCGGGCAAGTAACAGGGCCTGCAGATTGACCGGTATGTCGACATCCGCGTCTTCGGCCGCGACATGCCAGCGCTGGCCGTCATTGTGCAGCGTGCCCATGTCGATCAGCCCGCGCAGGATTTCTTCGATGAACAGCGGATTGCCGCCGGCGCGATCGAGGATGCGCTTGCGCATCGGCGCCGGCAGCTTGCCGTGACCCTCGCCAAAAAAGGCGGCAAGCAGCGTCTGCCCATCGGCAGCGAGGAGGGGGCCGAGACGCTGGACGGTGACGCTGACGCGATTGGAGTCCAGCGGGTCCGTCTGCGACGTCGGCCGATAGATCGCGAGCAGCATCAGCCGGCTGCGCTCCAGCCGATCCATCATGAAGCGCAGCACCTCCAGCGAGGCCGCATCCGCCCAGTGGAGATCCTCGATGACAAGAAGGAGAGGGCCTTGCGCCAGCCGCCGCTCGAAAACGGTGCGGACCGCATAGAAGATCTGCCGCCGCAATTGTTCCGGCTCGATGTGCCGGAGCGCGCCATCGGGATCGCCGAAGCCGAGAACATGCAGAAAGAGCGGCAAAAGCGCCTCGATGTCGTCAGGCCTGAGATCGAGGGCGCGGAACCCTGTTGTCAGCAGTTGCCGTGTCTTGTCGGGATCGTCGCGCTCGCCAATTCCGTAGGCGCTCCGCACGACCGCGGCGAGCGTGCCGTAGGATTGTTCGCCGAGGGGAGAACAGCTGGCTCTGCGGATGGCAAGGCCGGGGAAACGATCCGCATCGGCGGCGGCCCCGACGAATTCGCTGGCCAGACGCGATTTGCCGATTCCTGCTTCGCCGATCAGGCGGACAAGCTGCGCGGCGCCGCCACAGGCAAGGTCGAGGCCGGTCAGCAGGCGCGACAATTCCGCGTCCCGTCCTACCATCGGCGCCTGAAGGCCGAAACTTTCGAGCCCGCGCGCCCTATGCGGCGCTTCCAGCAGCCCGGTCAGCCGATGCACGAGCACGTTTCCACTCTTGCCGCGCAAGGCCTGCGCGCCGAGGCTGTCGAAGGCAAAGGCGTGGCGGGTGAGTCGATAGGTCAGCGGACCGACGAGAATATCGTTTTCGCCGGCCATGGATTGCAGCCGTTGCGCGGTGTTCACCGTGTCGCCGGTCACGGAATAGGATTTCGCACTGGCGGCGCCGAAACCGCCGGTGACGACAGGGCCGCTGTTGATGCCGATATGCAGACGCAGCGGCACGCCGGCGCGCGATTGCCAGCGTTTGCCGACTGTAGCGGCACGGTCGATCATATCAAGTGCGGCGCCAAGCGCCCGCACCGGGTCGTCCTCATGGGCCGCAGGCGCACCGAACAGCGCCAGAAGCGCATCGCCGACAAATTTGTCGACGAAGCCGCCATAGGCTTCCACCGCCCGGGTCATCTCTTCGAATAATTCGTTCTGCAGCGCCCGCATGACTTCAGGATCGATCTGCTCGCTTAGCGAAGTGAACCCGCAGAGATCGGCAAAGAGCACCGTCACCGGCCGCCGGTCGGCATCGCTATCGGCTTCACCCGGTGCTGTCTCGATGGCCGGTTTCGCGGCGGGCTGGGTCTTGCTTGGGATCGATGCGCCGCATCTCGGGCAGAAGGCAAAATCCGGCTGACATGGATAGCCGCAGGCCGCGCAAGAGAGAGGTTGCTTTGAGCCGCATCGCGGACAGAAAGCAAAACCGCTCTGAATATCGAAACCGCAGCCGGCGCATTCCATCGCAGGCATCTCACAAAAACCCGATATGCGACAGCGATATCGGCCGCTGCCGGCGGGCTTCTCAACGGCGATAAGAATGAACCTGCTGACGAAGACCCGCAAGCACAAACAGCCGCCGGCCAACCTTATCGGCCTGCTGCGGTTCCCTTATCCGTCCGACGGCAAAATTCGATCAGTTGCTCCGAGGTCATTGGCCTTGCCAGAGCGTAACCTTGCAGCAGATGGCAGCCGAGATCTTTCAGGATCTTCGCGTGCTCCATTGTCTCCACTCCTTCGGCAACGATGTCGATGTTCTGTGACCGGCCGATTTCGATAATCGAGGAGACCAGACGGCGTTGAGAAGGCGAGGCGATGATCGGCTTGACAATCTCTCGATCGATCTTGAGCCTTCGGGGTTCAAATCGAAGCAAGCTGACGATACTGGCATGTTCCGTGCCGAAATCGTCAATTTCAATTTCTATGCCGAGCGCCTTGATTGCTGGAATCACCTCATTGAGAGCGGGCTGAAGCTCGTCGAAGGAGATTGTTTCAAGCAGCTCGAAACACAGGCGCCCCCTCGCTGCGGGAAGCGCCGAAAGCTCGGCAAGGAGATTCGCCTGCGCCAGTCGGCGCGCCGAGATATTCACTGAGACCCGTGGGATTTGGAGTCCCAAACCGTCCCATCTCGTCAGCTCGAAGAGTGCCTTTTGCAGGATCAGCTTATCCATGTCGCCACTACGGCCGAGCCTTTCCGCAGCATCAAGAAACTCGGTCGGGCCGAGCAGACCTCTTCGCGGATGGTCCCAGCGGGCGAGGGCTTCGACGCCTGCGACTGCCAATGTGGATGCGTCGAACTGCGGCTGGAAGAACGCTACAAACTCGTCGCGTTCGAGCGCTTGATTGAATTCATCGGCCAGTTCTTTCGAATGAATTGCGGCGCTGCGAAGCTCTTCCGTGAAAATGGCCGCGCGACCGCGACCCGCCTTCTTCGCCTCGTAGAGAGCCAGATCGGCATTCAGAAGCAATTGGCTGAGGTCCCGACGAGAAGGTTCAGCCTCCCAGGCGACACCGACGCTTGCTCCGACCACATATGCTGCTCCATCGATAAAGATGTTGCGCTGAAGCGCGTCGACAATCTGCCTGGCCAATTCGGCTGCTTTAGGCTCCGGATTGGCGCTCCAGCTGGCGAAAATGAACTCGTCTCCACCGATGCGGGCCGCGACGTCGTTCGGGCCGGCCAAATCGGCGAGCCGCAAAGCCGTGGTCTGGAGGACGATGTCACCGCCAGCATGGCCTTTCGTGTCGTTGATCTCCTTAAACCGGTCAAGATCGATATGAATGAGGATCAGGCAATCTTCCGGAGCGGGCCGCGGCGGCTGCGAGATCATCTGGTCGACGAACCGCCGATTGGGAAGTCCCGTCAGTGCGTCGTGCAGTGAGAGGTATTCCAGGCGCTGACGGGCGCGAACGAGCTTCTTCTTGTGCAGGCGAAGTTTTTCGATGGTCCTTTGGCGCGACCTGGTCAGAAAGCCGACCCAGACGATGGGGGCAACGACACAGAAGGCCAATAAACTTGCATAGAACTCGAAGGCGCCGATCCCGTTATTTCTACCCCATCCATGCTTCGGACGCGCGGCGAGGGTCCATCGGCCGTAGGTCATATCCACGTTTGCCACGACCGGTTGCCTTTGAAAGGTCTCCAGGCTGCCGAGAAAAACCTGTTTGGGCGATTCCGGCTCCGGTTCGGTGCTGATGGCAACCTCAAGGTCGGTCGAACGAAGACCGCTATCGCCGTAAAGCCTTGGAATATCGATGATTCCGGAAAGAAGGCCCCAAAAGATCTGGCTATTTCCATCGGTGACATAGACAGGGCACCTGACCACGAAGGCCATTCCGCCTTGGACAAGCTCCACCGGGCCGGTCAAGACGATATTGTGGGTGTTGCGCGCCAGCATCGCGGCAGCCCGTTGCTTCTCATTCTTCCGGTAGTCGAGCCCGATGGCTCTTTCATTTTCCATTTCCGGAAAAACCCATCTGACGACCATGTCCGGCGCCGCGGCGAAGCTTCGCAATTGTGAATCGGGCTGCAGGATCCGTGCTGCAAGTTTGGAGAACCCGTTCTGACCCATTGCGGGATCGACGGAGATACCCGCCGCCAGCCCTTGCAACAGTTTCACATTGCTGTTCAGGTTCGTCTGCAGCCGAGATGATATCGTGGCAAGCTCGCCGGCAACGACCGAGCGTTCATCGGCCAAAGAGCGCTCCAGCCGCCAATTCGTTGCCACCCAGACGACGATGACTGCAATAATGGCCGCAAATACCGCTGGCGCGAAGGCGCTCACATGGCCGGTTAGGCAGCCCGCGCGGCTGCGCGCTATCTCTGGGTCTTTTCGAAACGTCATCAGCTCGCCGGTGTGGTGGTAAGAGCGTATCCTTGCACAGCTTCTTTAAGGCAACGCTAAACCGACCAATACGGTTCGAATGTCGTCAGTCCGGCATGCACGAATGGCTAGATTTTTGCAGGGCCGGGGACACACCGCGCGGCGCTATCAGTCCCATCCGCTTATCTCCCAGGTCATCAAACCCGGGGAGAGTGACATTCTTACTTTGCAGATACAGGACACTTTAACTTTGCGGCTACAGGTGATTGTCAAAGCTGATTAGAGATGCGGCGCCCCTGGCCAGTTAGAAATGCGACGCTCTGGCTGTCCCGGCCCTGCCGGTCAGCCCCCGATCCGACCGGCTGGGCCGGATTGCAGGGAGGAGCGGGGGCGGGTAGGACGCACCCCTTCGGCTTTAGCTTTGAGACTATGTCCCTCACCCTTCATTCCGCAGCTTCCATCCGCGCCAGCGCCTTCTGTCGTTTGGCAATCACCTCCGGATCGTTCATGAAGTCCGTCCGCCGGCCGGGCTTGCGGCCACACTTCTGATAACCATTTCCCTGGCTGCCATCCGGTATCCCAA